>JASJGT010000061.1:0-12085 GCA_033791405.1 Desulfuromusa sp. | reverse complement strand
GACAAGTTTTATTCTCTTTCCGCAGAACATGGACTCGGTATTAATGATCTTATTGACGATTTAGAAAAGTTATTACCACCCGCTCCGGAAGACTCTGCTGCTGAAGATGAGATTAGAATGGCGATTGTCGGGCGTCCAAATGTCGGGAAATCATCATTGGTCAACCGATTGCTTGGCTACGAGCGGGTTGTTGCTAACCCGGTGGCTGGAACCACCAGGGATAGTATCGATACCCCTTTTACCTATAATCAAAAGCGTTTTGTCCTTATCGATACTGCCGGGATTCGGCGCAAAGGGAGAATCAGCCAGTCGGTAGAAAAATATAGTGCCGTTACTGCGCTGAAGGCAATGGATCGGGCTCACATTGTTTTGATGGTTCTTGATGCTGAAGATGGCGTCACGGACCAAGATCTTGCTGTTGCTGGGTATGCCTATGAAAAAGGGCGTGCACTGATTCTGGTTGTAAACAAGTGGGATTTGCCGGAAAAAGACGATCAGACAATGGGAAAATTTATTGCAGAGGTGCAGCGGCGTTTCAAATACTTGCCGTTTGCACCACTGATGTTTGTTTCTGCATTGACCGGTCAGCGGGTCAGTAAAATTATGGATAAGGTGGAGGAGGTCGCAGCAGAGTTTAACCAGCGTATTCCAACGGCCAGATTGAATCAGGGGCTGGAAGAGTTTGTCAGTAAACATCCGCCGTCGATGGCTGGTGATCAGCGGATCAAGTTTTATTATGCGGCACAAGCTGCGGTGAGGCCACCAACTTTTGTTTTGTTTACTAATCGACCCGATAAAATACATTTTTCTTATCAGCGTTATTTAGTAAATTGTTTTCGAGAAAAATTCGATTTTGGTCAGGTTCCCTTACGATTACAGTTCAAAGGACGTGGGAAAAAGAATTTTTGATAGCATCACAAAAAATGATCCTTGTGAAAAAAATAAGGCAGGACAAATACCGTTATGGCTCTTGAAGGTTATCTGGAAGATTTAGGAATACGCGATATTCTACAAATACTCAGCTTGAGTAAAAAATCGGGAACACTGACACTAAAAGGTCAGCAGGGAGAAGGATTGGTTTGCTTCATGGACGGTCAGGTCGTCCGTGCTTCTTCCAGCTTATTTCCAGAAACCCTTGGACAGCTTTTGCGCCGAAATAATATTGTCACCGAAGATCAGGTTGATGAGGCATTAAGGTACCAACAAAAACTTCATTCCCATCAACCGTTAGGTGCAATTTTAATTGATAAATTTCGGATTGCAACCAGTGAAATTGAACGGGTTGTTGCTGCCCAGATCGAAAAAATTATTTTTAGTTTTTTTTCTTGGAACGAAGGTTATTTTACTTTTCGACTTGAAGAGATAAAATCGTTTGGTAGTGCCCTCCTGAACCCCCTTGATTTTATGTTAGAACAGGGTCTCAGCTCGCAGCGCCTGGTTGTTAAGGGGGAGAAGGTTGCTGAACTGGGTCCTAAAGATGCTCTTGATGATGCTACAATTGATCTTGAGTTGGCTGAACTGGAAAATCAGCAAAGTCAGCATGGATTAGAGCTTCTTCGGGGGATGTTAGCTGAATTAAAATATCCAGAACTTGGTGGTGGAATTATTCTTTTAATTCTCCGCTATGCCAGCGAGATCATGGATCGAGCCATTATCTTTGATGTCAGGGGGAATCATCTGGTTGGGTTGGGGCAGTTTGGGTTATCTGGTCTCAGCGTTTCTGCCGATGACATGGTTCGTAAGATGACCTTGTCGGTCGATCCTGGATCATTGTTTGCTCAGGTTCTTAAAGATAAAGTTGCTGTCCGTTCTCCACTCAATAAAACTGTTGCAGAAAAAAAACTGAAAGTTTTTTTAAATGGAGTCCCAGAAGAAGTTTTTCTCGGTCCATTGGTCAGTGATGGCCAAGTTGTTGCTCTTCTGTATGGCGATAATTTCTCTGCTAATCAACCAATTCACGCGGCAAACGCTTTTGAAGTTTTTCTTTCGCAGGCCGGACTAGCGATGGAGCAAGCTTTGGGCAGTACTAATTGAGTTTAAATAACTATTATCGGTCATTTTTTGTTATAGTAGCTGCAACAGATATCCTGTCGCTTGGAGTTTAACATTATGCAAAAAAAGATTCTCATAGTTGAAGATGAGGAAAGCTTGCTGAAGTTGGAAAGCATTCTGCTGACAACCAAAGGTTATCTGGTCCAGGGGGCAACAACCGGGTTAGCTGCTCTTGAAGCTGTAGCTGCTGAGGCTCCCGATTTGATCTTGCTGGATATCATGCTCCCTGAATTAGATGGTTTTGAAGTTTGTGAACAACTCAAAAAAAGCCCGGAAACCCGACACATTCCGATTATTCTTTTGACTGCAAAGAAGACCCCTGAAGATATATCCCGTGGCGAGGCAGTTGGTGCTGATCAATATATAACCAAGCCGTTTAAGTCTGCGATGGTTATGGAAACCATTGAACGGTTATTGCTTCGGGATTGACCAAGATTAGTAACTCAATTGATGTTTATATCTATTAAGCAAGTGGAGTTTGAAAAGAATGCACGCCGCTAAAGTTCTGGTGGTTGATGACTCACCAACGATGAGGCAGTTTATTATTTTTGCCTTACAACGGCTGCCAGGTTTGCAAATTGATGAGGCAGGCGATGGTGTTGCTGCGCTGAAACAATTATCCTCTGAAAAATATGACTTACTGTTGACCGATATCCATATGCCGATGATGGATGGTTTGAAGTTAGTTGGCCTCGTTCGTAATGATGTTAATTACAAGCACCTGCCAATTATTGTTGTGACGACTGAGGGGTCGACTGTGACCCGGGAACGTGCACTCGGGATCGGAGCCAACGAATATATTACCAAACCACTTCAAACGGCCCATCTCATCAGCGTTGTCCGTAACCTTCTCGATCCAGAGACGGGACGTGACTGAGTCCGCGCTTGGACTTGACAGACCTGTGTGAACATGGCATAAGAATCCACTGTAATTTAGTTGGAAAATAATTCAATATTCAGGAGGCACAGTTGGCAAAAGAAGAAGCAATAGAAGTTGAAGGAGTTGTCGTAGAACCACTACCAAATGCGATGTTTCGGGTTAAGCTGGATAACGATCATGTTGTTTTGGCACATATCTCTGGGAAAATGCGTAAATATTATATCCGGATTCTTCCTGGTGATCGCGTAACGGTTGAACTGTCACCCTATGATTTAACCCGTGGTCGTATCACTTATCGGGCTAAATAACCTGACAGGTTATAGCGTTTCTGTTCGGTTGCCGGGGCAGTAGAATATAGAGGAAATTTACCTCCTCGATACTTTGTTTATAACAATACCGGCTTTGGCCGGTTTTTGTGTATATACACGATTTTGACAGGTAACGGTGTTGCTCCCGTTACGGAGGAATTATGGACAATCTGTACAATCCCAAGGATGTCGAAGCCAAGTGGCAACAACTTTGGCAGGATAATCAATCTTTTGCTGCTTCTGCAGATACGGCAAAAGAAAAATATTATCTGCTGGAAATGTTTCCCTATCCCTCCGGTCGTATCCACATGGGTCACGTTCGTAACTATGCGATTGGCGACGTTGTCGCGCGCTTTAAACGGATGCAGGGGTTTAATGTTCTTCATCCGATGGGCTGGGATGCTTTTGGTATGCCGGCTGAGAATGCAGCGATTGAGCATGGCACCCACCCGGCAAAGTGGACCTATGAAAATATTGAAAGCATGCGGCACCAATTGAAAAGAATCGGTCTTTCTTATGATTGGGCACGTGAATTTGCCACCTGTGATGCTGATTATTATCGCTGGGAACAGCTGGTTTTTCTGAAGATGTTTGAAAAAGGTCTGGCCTATAAAAAGGGATCTTCTGTTAACTGGTGTGAGGATTGTCAAACCGTACTTGCCAATGAGCAGGTCGAGGATGGTTGTTGTTGGCGCTGTCATAATCTGGTGCAGCCAAAAGAACTGGAACAATGGTTTTTTAAGATTACCGATTATGCTGATGAGCTTCTTGATTGGACGGATAAGCTTCCCGGTTGGCCTGAGCGGGTATTGTCAATGCAACGCAACTGGATTGGTAAGAGTTACGGTTGTGAAATTGAATTTTCTATTCTTGATCGGAGTGAGAAGGTCAAAGTTTTTACCACCCGCCCAGATACTTTGTTCGGTGCAACATTTATGAGTTTGGCTCCAGAACACCCTCTGGTAAAAACATTAGTCACTGCTGAGCAAGAGACAGAAGTCAATAACTTTATAGCGACAGTTGAACGTCAGGACAAAAGTGATCGAACCAGTGGTGATCTGGAAAAGATCGGGATATTTACAGGTTCATATTGTATGAACCCTCTTAATGGTGAAAAGATTCCAATTTTCCTCGCCAATTTTGTTCTGATGGGGTATGGCACCGGTGCTGTTATGGCGGTTCCTGCTCATGACCAACGTGATTTTGAGTTTGCGAAGAAATACCAGTTACCAATCAGGGTGGTTATTCAGCCGGTGGGCGAGGAACTGAACTCCGAACAGTTGACCGAAGCTTTTACCGATTCTGGAGTCTTGACCAATTCTGCTCAATTTGATGGTGTCGATAATATGGCAGCAAAAGAGCAGATCGCTGCGTTTCTGGATGAGCGTGGTGAAGGGCGTAAAACAGTCAATTACCGTCTGCGTGACTGGGGTGTCTCACGGCAACGCTATTGGGGAACACCAATCCCAATTATTTATTGCGCTAGCTGCGGTGCTGTTCCTGTCCCTGAAGAAGATTTGCCGGTGATATTGCCAACCGATGTCAAGTTGACCGGTGAGGGTGGATCTCCTCTGGCTCGGCATCAGGAGTTTTTGAACGTCAACTGTCCGAAATGTGGCAAGCCAGCAAAACGTGAAAGCGACACTTTTGACACTTTTGTTGAAAGTTCCTGGTATTTTGCCCGTTATACTTGTCCAGATTATACCGATGGTCCCTTGGATAAAAAGGTCGCTAATTATTGGTTGCCAGTCGATCAGTACATTGGGGGTATTGAACATGCGGTGATGCATTTGCTCTATGCACGTTTCTATACCAAAATATTACGTGATCTGGGGATGCTGGATATTGATGAGCCATTTACCAAGCTGCTGACTCAGGGGATGGTCTGTAAGGAAACCCAACGTTGCCCAGAGCACGGCTGGTTGTATCCTGAACAGGTGGTTGATGACAAGTGTACTCTTTGCGGTCAAGCTGTTGAGCTGGGACGCACCGAAAAAATGAGTAAGTCGAAAAAAAATGTCGTCGATCCAAATCAACTGATTGACCGATATGGTGCTGATACCGCAAGGCTATTCTCTCTGTTTGCAGCACCTCCTGAAAAAGATCTAGAATGGAACGAACAGGGGGTCGAAGGGTGTTACCGTTTTCTTGGTCGGGTATGGAGAGCCGTTAATGACAATCTGGAACTGATAACTGCAGCTGCTATCCCTGATCATATTTCAGGTGAGGCGGCAGACCTGCGGCGCAAAACCCATCAGACCATCAAAAAAGTCAGTGAAGATGTTGATGACCGGTTTCATTTTAATACTGCCATTGCTGCAGTCATGGAACTGGTTAACGCTATCTACGCGTTTAAATCCAGGCAGGAAAATCCCGAAGTGTTGCGTGAAGCACTGGAAGCAGTCGTCTGCTTATTGAATCCATTTGTGCCGCATATTTGTGAAGAACTCTGGCAATTGTTGGGGCATCAGGAGAGTGTCGAAACTTCTGGTTGGCCTATGTGGGATGAATCTGCATTAGTTGCCGATGAGATAACTCTGGTTGTCCAGGTGAACGGAAAAGTTCGTGGTAAGGTTACGGTCGCTGTTGACGCAGATAAACAGTCCATTGAAACAGAGGCTCTCGCTGAACAGAATGTGCAACGATTCATTGAAGGAAAACAGGTACGTAAGGTTGTCGTGGTTCCTGGGCGTTTGATCAGCATTGTGGTGTCCTGATGCGGTTTCTCCTGTTTTTTGTATTAATCAGCTGTCTGTCGGGGTGTGGTTACCATTTCCCGGGACAATCAGGTGCTTTACCTGAGGGAGTTGAAAAGCTTTTTATTCCGTTATTTATCAATAAAACAGCTGAACCACAACTTGAGAATAAGATGACCAGTCGGGTCAGTGAGGTTTTTTCACGCAACAGTAAAATCTCTCAAGTTGAAAAAACAGAATATGCTGAGGCTGTTTTGTTGGGAACTATCCGGGATTATAAGACCCGGGCTCTTTCTTACAACAGCAACGATGATATTGGTGAGTTTCGCTCGACCATGATTGTTGATGTGGTACTACAGCAAGCTGACACAGAACGATCACTTTGGCAGAGAACGGTGAGCTGGAGCGATGAATATAGTGCTAACGATGATAAAAATCTTCAGGAAGATCTGGAGCAGCAGGCAATAGATGAAATCACTTTGCGCCTGGCGGAGGAAATTTTCTATCAACTTCTTGATGATTTTTGATCAATGAATGCTGACGGTCTATATCGTAAGTTGCGTTCGAATCAGGTGCCATCACTGCTTTTCCTCTATGGGCAGGAACCTTATCTTATCCAACAAGCGGCACGTTCCGTCAGGCAAGCGGTATTGCCGAATGATAAGGATGATTTCAACGATAACCAATTCTATGGTAAAGAGGCCGCAGCGGAATCTATTCTTGAAGCGGCAATGACTTTCCCGGTTTTTGCCGAGAAGAGGCTGGTGACGGTTAAGGATGCGCACCAGTTGCCTGCAACTGAGTTAGAAAAATTACTCCCCTATATACAAAATCCAGTTCCAGAAACGTGTTTGCTATTCATTGCAGATAAAATTGATAGTCGTCGCAAGTTTTTTCAACAATTTAAAAAATATGGCGATTTAGTTGAATTCAAACCGCTCTCCGATAGAGAAATCCCCCAATATATCCGTAATTCTCTCAACCAGCAGGATGTGAAAATTTCTGCTGATGCCGTCGATCTTTTTTGTTCGATGGTGGGTGGAAATCTACATGAAATCCATGCGGAACTGAATAAATTATTAACTTATATCGGCTCTGCGACTCTCGTTGATATTGTCGATGTTCAGGCAGTTGTTTCAAGAGGCCGGGCAGAAAATATTTTTGAATTGGGAAATGCTGTCGGTCGGGGAGATACTGCAAAGGCGTTAACGTTGATTATGCGGCTCAGTGCCGCAGGTGAAGCTCCGCTGAAAATTCTTTCACTGCTGGTTTTGCATTTTCGTCGTCTCTGGAAGGTGCGTGAGTTACAGGTTCAGAAGCGTCCCGCAAACGAGATCGCAAAGGTTGCCGGAGTTCCACCTTTTGTTGTTGATGGTTTGATTAGGCAGGGGAAAAAGTTTTCTCGAAATGATTTTCTTCGCGCTTTTGAGTTGTTTTTAGAAACGGATCTTGCGATGAAGTCAAGTGGTGCTGATGCTGGAGCTTTACTAGATAGTCTGATATTACGATTAGTTAGAAAGAATACTTAAAGTAAAATGGGGCCGTAAAATCAGCCCCATTTTAAATCTCAAAATATACTTATTTAAGCCAGGGTATTGAAAAGTTTATTTAAGCGGGAGATTTTACGGCTGGCAGTCGCTTTATGGATTACCCCTTTGGTTGCGGTTCTGTCAATATAGGGGATAGCTTTTGCAAGAGCTGCTTGTGCTGCCTCTTTATCTTCTGCAATAACCGCTTCACGAACCTGCTTAACCAAGTTACGCATGGTTGAGCGGATATGGGCATTGCGTGCTTTTTTTACTGTATTTTGGCGATTACGTTTTGCTGCTGATTTATGGTTAGCCACGAATTGTTCTCCTTGTTGATGGATAATATCTTGATTTCAAAGTGACGGGATAATAATAGCCAACACCTTCTCTGTCAAGTTAGAAAATAATAATCATGGTGAAAATAACTTGCATATTCAATCTGTTAATGGTTGTTCATTGGGGATTAAGATATTTAAATGTCTGAGAAGAAAAAAATAGCAGCTGCAACCACGGTGATGGCTTCGGCAACCTCGCTCAGTCGAATTGCTGGACTGATCCGCGATATTGTTGTTGCCCGACTGTTTGGTGCCGGGATGATGACAGATGCTTTTTTTATGGCATTTACTATTCCGAATCTGTTGCGGCGTTTTTTTGGCGAGGGGTCGTTGACCGCTGCCTTTGTTCCGACATTTTCAGAGGTTTTCCATCAGCGGGGTGAAAAAGAAGCTCAGCAGTTAGCTAATCGTTGCGTCAGCTTACTGCTGCTTATCATGCTGGTTGTTGTGTCTCTGGGGGTGGTCCTTTCCCCCTGGATTGTTCAGGGGATCGGTTATGGCTTTGGATCGGTATCCGGAAAATTGCAACTGACGAATCAATTGAACCAGATCATGTTCCCCTATATCGGACTGGTGTCAATGCTGGCTTTGCTGACCGGTATTTTAAACGTTCGTGGTCATTTCTTTGTTCCGTCTCTTTCTCCCTTTTTTTTAAATCTGGCAATGATCCTCAGTGCCCTGACAATGGGAAATTTGTTTGAACAACCGATTTATGCTCTCGCGGTTGGAGTGCTGTTGGGTGGAGTTGTGCAACTTTTGATGCAGTTTCCGGTTTTATTCCGTTATCAAATCCGTTTAAAGTTCGATTTTAATTTCCGGGGAGATCCTCATTTACGCAAGATAATGACTCTCATGTTACCTGGAATAGCTGGTGTTGCCATCTATCAGATCAATATCATTGTGACCCGGTTGCTGGCCTCATTTCTTCCCGAGGGGAGTGTTTCCTATCTTTACTATGGCCAAAGATTATTTGAATTCCCGCAGGGGATTTTTATTGTCTCTCTGGCTCAGGCTGCATTGCCAATGATGAGTCGTCAGGTTGCTGAGGATGATCAAGAAGGTATGCGACAGTCCTTAACCTTTGCCATGACCCTGATTACATTATTTACCCTCCCTGCCATGGTGGGGCTTATTGTTTGTGCCAAACCAATCTATTCATTGTTTTTTCTCGGCGGTGAATTTGATCTGGTCGCCATGAAAAACACCGCACTGGCATTGATGTGTTATGCTCCAGGATTAATATTTGTTGGCTACAGTAGGATTGCTGCGCAAACATTTTATGCTCTGAAAGATACCAGAACTCCAGTAATCATTTCATTCTGGACACTGTTGGTCAACCTGATTTTAGGTCTGTTTTTAATGCAGTTTTATGGATTTATGGGGTTGGCGATCGCCTTGACTGTGGCCTCGATGTTTAATGCTTTTATGTTGCTCTTATTGTTGCAACGGAAGGTTGGCTCCTTTTTTAAGCAGTCTCTCTATACACCAATTTTAAAAGTAATACCCGCCTGTTTGTTGATGGCACTAAGCGTTTCTTTCTTGCTGAATAGCGTGGATTGGCTGCAAAATGGTTTATTGTTGAACAAGTCCCTGGTGTTGTCTGCTGCTGTCGCTGTTGGCGCTCTGGTTTATCTGGGATGTTGCTATTTATTTAAAGTGGATGAGATCCGGCAAGGGTGGCAACTGTTGCGTCGCAGAGGATGATGTCAGCGAAACTGACGAAAATTGATCTCTCCCCGCTGAATTTTGAGATCCAACCATTTCTTCAGCCAGACCTTAAAAAATTGTCGGGTCACCGGGGTCAGAAGACAGAATCCAAACAGATCAGTACAGAAACCAGGAGTTAATAGAAGTAGACCTCCTGATAAAATCATTGCTCCGTTCATCATCTCTTCAGCAGGAATCCGCCCCTGATTCATCTCTGTTTGAATCCGATTTATTAAATTAAATCCCTGACTTCTTGCCAGGTAAGCACCAGCAATTCCAGTTAAAAAGATCATCCCTATTGTTGCTCCAACACCAATTTGTCGACCCGCTTCAATTAATACATATAGCTCAATTATTGGCACCACTGTGAAGACAATCAGGAGTTTTATAAACATTTGGAAAACCTTTCATAAGAAATAGTAAATTATTTATAGGAGCTATATGGTATTTTTCGTATGAACCTTAATTATCGTCCAAGTTGTTGAAAATATTACAAAAATAAACTGGTTAAAAAATAGGCAAATTGTTAATATGGGCTTCTTTTAGTGTGCGGTTGGTCGTTTCAACAGCTTTGCCAACAACTTTTCAACAGTCTGCGTTGATGGTTTCTAAAAACTATTATTTTTCACGACTTTGCAATTTATGACCAAAAATAATTCTTTTAAATGTCATTTTTTGCCATCACCTGAATGGTTTTTTTACGCAATAAATCTTCAGCATCTATATTTAGAGAATTAGATAGCTGGGTTGTGCCAAAAAAAATTCTTCCGAGAGTCTGTTTTATTTCATCTTGAGTCGTAGCAGGCTCCTCAATAAGTTGCGAGAGATCTGAAAAGTATTGCTGGAGCCGATTAATTTGTGTAGATGGGCTTTCTTTCCCCATTTTCTTTGCAACCTTGGTTGCTTGTTTCAGGGATGGAAGGTTGGCGGGGATGCGGTCTGCCAATTTGTTCCTTTTTCCATGTGTTAGACGTTCTTGTTGTTTGATTTCTTCCCAACGTTGGGCATGCCCATCTCTGCTGGCATCGGCAAAAACGTGTGGATGTCTACGAATCATTTTGTTGCTAATTGAAGTCGCAACCTCTGCCAGAGTAAACTTTTTTTGTTCACTAAAAATTTGTGCTATAAAGACCACTTGAAGCAATAAATCTCCTAGCTCATCACGAATTTCTGAAATGTCTCCATTATCAATAGCTTCGATCAGTTCATATGCCTCTTCAAGTATATAGGGTTTTAGCGTTTCTGCTGTTTGCTCCTGGTCCCAAGGGCATCCTGTGGGGGATCGCAGTCTCTTCATAATCTCAACCAGTTTGAGAATCTCTTCCATTTCTTTGTTCTTTACCATCAAGTTTTCCTGTAGAAAAGGTTTAATAGTTAGTTTTAAAACAAGCAACTTTTGATGTAAATAGTGCTTGTTCTGATATTAATTACCAGTGTGGGTGGATATGCAGAAAAGCCTTGCAAATCGTCGCAGAATAGGCTAGAAAATGCGCGATTCTGAACAGTTGCAAAGCTATCCTTTTGGCTTGACATGGTTTTGTCTCTCTCTATACTGTATCTTTTGTCTTGGTGGTGTCAGAGTGCAACTTGAGCTGAAAGATATCAAAGGGGGAGTGCTGGAGCAAGGGTACTCTTGTACTTTATCTGACTTCCCTGATTTGATTGCAATTGCTGAGGCTGGTGGCGCAAGATTCAGTGAGCCGTTAAAATTCCAGCTGCGTTTGCAACGAACTGGTCAGTTTGTTGAAGTTGATGGTTGTTTGGATGCTACTGTCAGACTGCAGTGTGGTCGTTGTCTGCAGAATTTTGAGCAGTCTTTATCTGAATCTTTTGTACTCACTTTTTCACCTCTTTGCGAGGATGATGAAGTGGCAGAAGAGGTTGAACTTGAGGCAGCAGAGTTGGGTCTGATTGTTTATGAGGATGATCTTCTGGAATTGCAAGAGCCATTACAGGAACAACTTTTAATGGCGATTCCAATCAACCCTCTTTGCACAACGTCTTGCCAGGGTCTTTGTCCTGAGTGCGGTGCAAATTTGAATGTAGCAAAGTGTGACTGCGTCAAAAAACCTTTCAATAATAAATTTACAGCATTGGCTGATATTGATTTTAAGAACCCTGAGTAAGTTATTCAGGTCATAAACAGATAGAATAATAAAGAACTTGAATTTTTTTGTCTAATTGCAAGGAGACTGTAAAATGGCAGTACCAAAGAAGAAAACTTCCAAATCCAAAAAAAATATGCGTCGTTCTCATGATGCGCTTACTGCACCGGGTATTTCTGTATGTCCTCAATGTCAAGAGCCCAAGTTGCCACATCGCGTATGCCCCCATTGTGGAACCTATAAAGGTAAAGAAGTTATTAGCAGCGACGACGTCTGATTGGTCTTACATTGACGATGTCTGTTAAAATTGCTGTTGATGCTATGGGTGGGGATAACTCACCTGCAGCCGAGGTTGCAGGTGCAGGTGCTGCATGTCAACGCTGGGGTTGCAAGGTTGTTCTTGTCGGTGATACCGAGCAGATACAGACCGAACTTGAGAAGCACCAGCCCCACGATTTGAATCTTGAGATTCA
>JASJGT010000060.1:0-3108 GCA_033791405.1 Desulfuromusa sp. | reverse complement strand
AAAAGCAGTCCTTGGCTCTGGCCGACCCGTCTTGATTGTCCCCTATGTTGGAACATTCAACCATGACTTCAAGCGAATATTGATGGCGTGGCGTGGCGGGCCAGAATCATCCCGTGCTCTACATGATGCAATGCCAATCCTACGTACGGCAAGTCATGTCAAAGTTATCACAGTTCAAGGGCGAGATGGCGACGAAGCATATCAGTCTCATGATGCGGATATATGTAAACATATGGCCCGTTATCAATTACCGCTATCCTGTGAAAAACGGGTGAGTGGCCCTCTGTGTGTTGGAGACATGCTATTGAATAGCTGTTCCGATTCTGGTGCTGACCTACTGGTCATGGGGGCGACATCTCAATCACGCCGAGGCTACCAGATTTTGGGAGAAACTGGTCAGCATCTACTCAAATATATGACCGCCCCGGTTCTTATGTCGCACTGAGTCCAACCATAAATAAGCATATCTGAACCGGTAGGACAATAATCAATGAAAGAGATAACCTGGCAAGAATTTGAGCAGATTGAATTACGCTCAGGCACGATCATCGAAGTTGAGGATTTTCCTGAGGCACGGGTTCCCGCTTATAAAATTAAAGCCGATTTCGGATCTTAGATCGGCGTGAAAAAAGCGAGTGTCCAAGTGACAGGTCTCTACACAAAAGAAGAGCTTCTCGGTCGGCAGATCGTCGGTGTGGTCAATTTTCCACCAAAGCAGATCGGTCCCTTCCGTTCTGAATTTCTCCTCTGCGGTTTTTATCAGGATGATCGCTCCGTGGTACTGGCAGTGCCAGAACGACAGGTAAAAAATGGGGCAAAGTTAGGCTGAGTCGCGACACAGAACTACAACATCTTATCTTCTCTGATGCGTAAAAATGCTGGAAATTTTGGGATGCCTGATGGATATTTCCCATAATATTTAAAGGTAATCACCTCACCGATCGATGGAGGATGGTCACGTTCTTCATCGCTGAATCCTGTCCCAACTTTGAACTGCGTACCATCGTCCAACTCCACCAGTAGAGAGCCAAGCCGCCCTTCATTTCGTCCTTTGCCTGTAAGGTGTGCAACAACCATCGCCTCGGCATCCTGATAACTCTTCACCTTGAGAATTTCCATGCTGCGCCCTGAAAGATAGAGAGCATCGGGCTTACGGACAATCAGACCCTCTCCACCAAGACTTTCAATTCTCTGCAATTCCTGTTGCAGATGATCTTTGTCCGTGACTGGAATCTGCGGAATAACAAAAGCATAAATGGAAGAATGGGTATCAAACCAGTTCTGTGCTGTTTTTATCCGTTGTGTAAATCCGCCGGAAGCATCTGGGACATCAAAAATTGCAAATTTCAGCTGTAACCAGCCACTGTGAGGATGTTTGCGTCTGACGATACCCGATGTCTGCTCAAATGTACCTCGTCCACCCCAGAGCTCCCCTTCCAACGGAAAATCGGGCAGATCACGTAAAAATTCTGCAGGTGGATAGAGGAGATGGCCATTTTTCGAAAATAATTGCCGTCCGTCCCAGGATCCACGCACCCCATCAAGCTTTTCGCTCATCAGCCAACCACCTATATCAACCTGCTCCGCATAGATTTTTGGTGGCATCGGTTCAGCAGCACTGGCCTGTCCCGCCAACAACAATCCACTGCACAATAGCAGACAAATAACTCTCCCCCAGTTGATACCTGGCAATTCACTCTCCTTAGACTTTGGTGACTTTTTTACAACCTGATTAATTCTAACAACCATACCTGTATAATTTCTGACTGCGGAAATATCTGGTCGAAAAAATCACTCGCCGCCAACCTCCAAATATGCAATTCTCAACCAGTTAAAATTTCCAGAAAGAATCAGAAATGGCTCTTAATACAAACAGTCCACTTTATCAGTCCATATACAATCTGGCACGCCAGGTACCACCCGGTTACGTCACCACCTATGGTCAGATAGCTCGACTGGTCGGTTGTACAGCACGCACTGTCGGGTTTGCCATGGCTGCTCTACCCGTTGGTAACGATGTTCCCTGGCAACGGGTGATTAACAGTCAGGGCAAAGTCAGTCCACGGACTGATGGCGAAGGAAATATTCTGCAGCGTGACCTGCTTGAAACCGAGGGGCTCCATTTTGATCAGAAAAAACAGATCGACTTGAATAAGTATGGTTGGGGATTTCTGGAATATTGGAATGGTTTAGATAATGAAGGGGATAAATAATGAAAATTACTGTTCTGGTCGATAACAATACCCTGATTGATAGATATTTTCTTGCAGAACCGGGTCTTTCGCTGCTCATAGAAGATGATGAAACAACCGTTCTGTTTGACACCGGTTATTCTGATATTTTCCTCAAAAATGCGTTTAAAATGGGAAAAGATTTGACGAATCTCGATTATCTGGTTCTTTCACATAATCATCTGGATCATACTTGGGGTCTTGAACCGCTGATCAGATATTTTACCGAGTTACAGATCGAACAACGCCCGTTTAAGCGCCCGACCCTGGTGGCTCATCCTGAAATCTTTGTCAGTGTCAACGCTGCTGGATTAGGTGAAGTGGGCTGTCTTCTTGCAGAGGAAAAGTTGGCAAAGCATTTTCCTATCCAATTGAGCGAACAACCAAAAATTCTCAGCTCTAAATTGACATTTTTGGGAGAAATTCCCCGGCGAAATAATTTTGAAAAGAACCTCACCTTTGGCCGGAAAGAGGGTGCAAAAGAAGATGATCAGGTCGTCGATGATTCTGCTCTCGTCTACCATTCTCACAAGGGGCTGATCATTATTACCGGATGTTCCCATGCTGGTATCTGTAATATTATTGAATATGCCAAGGAGGTGTGCGGTGACCAGCGTGTCGTTGATATTATTGGCGGGTTCCACCTGCTGAATCCTCCTGCCCGGCAATTACAGGGAACCCTCTCCTACCTCAATGCGCTGCAGCCAGAGGCGGTACATGCCTGCCACTGCACTGACCTTCCATCAAAAATTGCCTTGTCCCGCGTTATTCGTCTTAAAGAGGTGGGTGTTGGGCTGTCAATCGAGTATAATGTTTGATTCTTTTGCGAAACAAAAAACCTAACCGGACAGTTTTGTCCTTCGGATAATATAATGAA
>JASJGT010000059.1:0-10509 GCA_033791405.1 Desulfuromusa sp. | reverse complement strand
GCTCCAGGACAGGATCAGGATAATCAGCGCCAGCGCCATGGCCAGGGCCGGCCAGTCGGTGAGACCCAGCGCCGGTGTTAACATCAGAATGACAATACCCAGCAGCAGAACGGCAAAATTAATCCAGAGTTCAAAGAACCTGTCCAGTGCAACAGACAATATTGCCAATGTTCCGGGGGATGAAAAATTTTTCCAGAGCCAGTACACCTGGAAGGGTTCCCCGCCAAACTGGGGTCCTGGAGTGATAAAGCTGATCAACTGCCCGGCCTGGCGCAGCAGGAACAATAAGCTGAATTTGATATCAAGACCTGCCGCGACTGACAGGCAGCGCCAGCGTTGAACATAAACAAGAATGATAACCAGATTAAGGCTAGACCAGAGTACCCATTGCGACAGGGATAAGCCTGATACCGACTCAAGGATTGTCGTAAATGGCAAGCTCTTTAATATCCAGAGAGCCAGCAACAAAGAGAAGAGCCAGTTGACCGACTGAAATATCCTGTATCTATTCATTTTGCACCATCGTAGCGGTTAACCCAGTCATCATCCCATGTGTACAAACTGAAACGACCGGTACCCAACACCAATATCCAGACAGTGGCTGTCAGTATAATATAATCAATCAGACTGATTAGATGTGATGAGTCATACCAGCCGAGTAGCAGGATCAGCGCCAGGGCTGAGATACGCCCCATAATGCCCAGCAAGATCAGTACGCCGAAAGCTATCATGGCATACAGGATCAACGGGTTATCCTGTGTGGGTTTTGATATGTTTTCTGTATATTGAAGAGACCATGTCAGTAACGACCCGGCAAGGATTAGTCGTAATAATGGCTGGGTGAAGAAACTGATGACATTTTCACCACGCTCCAGAACATTATGACTTATAAACGATTTTCCTGATATTCTGCCGCTCACGACCAGCCAGTCAATCATAAAACCGGTTAAAACAGGTAGCATAAATGCGAAACCTGCAATCTGGGTTGCTGGTGGCTGAAATACGGGAAATAATACCCCTGCAATAAAGCCCATCTGGAACCCGGCGATGGCTCGCCGGGAAAGTTTTGGCTTGAGTACATACACAGGTAAGCCGTTTTTCCGCCGGTACCTTAGCCCCCATTTAAACAGGTAATATGCACAACTGACGAGCAGATAGGACCAGTGTATCTTCCCGTACCAGACCGCAAGTAGCGGTGCAATCGCCAGCCCCAGAGCATCGAAAATTGTATCCAGTTCCATACCCATCTGGCTTACTTGGCCCGTCTTGCGTGCAGCATAGCCATCGATACGATCTATAATGGCGGATACGGCATAGAACCCGGCGGGGACAAAGGCTAGGCCACCTGATGGCGACTGTTGGAACAGGAAACCTCCGGTGCAGGCGATGAGCCAGCCACGCAGTATGGTCAACCGATTCGCCAGGCCTAGTCGTGGGTACGGGTCGCTTTCAGAGCTATTGCGGTTCAGGGGCAGGTAACGGTTGGCCTCGTATAACACCAGTATCCAGAGCAAGCCTGCCTGCAATATCCATTCTAATGCCGATGCCCAGGACCAGGCACCCCCCATGAACAGTCCTGTAAAAAACAGGACAGCCCAACCATAGATTGAAACGCGCTTGAACTCGCACAACGTATCAACCATCACGGAAGTATCTTCAGGGCGAGGCTGAATGTTGACATGGGGTCGACTCATGTAGCGACAATAAGGTTGAAGAGGGGGCAATGCAACCGGAAATTTACCCCCGGGGACTTACACTGTGGAATCGGCCCAGGACAGAAAACACATATTTCGGCAGAAGTCGATTTAAGAATATTATCAGTGGCCAGTTTCATTGTAATAATTAAATAGTCGCCCCTGAAAAAGTGTAACCATTCGTAATTATTACTTTATCTTATGTTCTAAGATTGTTAAAATCACCAATAACAGTACTTCATCCTTAAAAACATGGTGATTTTATGAAGCCTAAAAAACAGCAGCACAGCAATCAGGGTGATTTGTTCCGTTCACGACTAGACCGGATCTTGAATCGGGATCATCCGTTGTTTGTGCTTTCTAACCAGATCAACTGGCCGGTCTTTGATAAAAAGTTCGGGGCTCTCTATTCTGAAAAAGGTCGCCCTGGCAAATCAACCCGATTAATGGTCGGCTTGCACTATCTCAAGCATGCGTTTGACGAAAGTGACGAATCGGTTGTAGACCGTTTGCTGGAAAATGGTTACTGGCAATACTTCTGTGGATTCGAGTTTTTCAGGGACGACTATGTAGATACAATGCAGACATAACCAACCACCGTTAGCGTCAACGCAATAGCGCCAGATCCCACTGGAATCTGGCGCTAAAAATATCAAGCTATATAGTTTGAACTATCTAGCGGAAAACACTAAACAAACTGCTATTCACATACATATGCACGGCGATACTGGCAAAATAGCCCAATGCTATAATCGGCATATATTTTAAATGGCGACCAAAGGTATACACACCGCGGGCACTACCCATCAAAGCCACGCCAGCAGCAGAACCAATAGACAAGAGGCTACCACCAACACCAGCAGTTAAGGTAACTAACAACCAATGACCATGAGACATTTGCGGATCCATAGTTAATACCGCAAACATTACCGGGATATTATCCACAATTGCCGAAGCAATGCCGACTAACACGTTGGTATAAAAAGGACCAAGTGTGGTGTACATGGTATGGGAAGCCAAGGCCAAATAGCCAAACTGCGCCAAACCACCGACACACATAATTATCCCGTAAAAAAATAGCAGGGTATCCCACTCCGAACGAGCAATTTGGCGAAAGATATCAAACCCCGGGTGGTGCGCTTCATCAGCCATAAATATGGGCGAACTAACGACAATTGCCGTAGCATCTTGTGCCTTAACGTAATAACTGAACAGACCAAGATAGGACAAACCAAACATCATACCGGCTGCAGGGGGGAGATTGAGAAAATTATGGAAGGATACTGCCGTAACTATGGTTAACAAAAACAGCATAATCATCCTCTTGCCACCAAACTTTATTCTTACCGCGTTATTAATAGCACTAGGCTTGCTCTTGCTTATCATAAAATTCATGATTATAGCCGGAATCAGCCAGTTGGTTACCGCTGGCAAGAAAAGAACAAAAAACTCAGTAAACTGTACTACCCCTTTTTGCCACACCATCAAAGTCGTTATGTCACCAAAGGGTGAAAATGCCCCGCCGGCATTAGCGGCAACAACAACATTAACACACGCCAAAACAACAAATTTCTGGTTGGAACCGCCAACGGCTATAACCACGGCACCCATCAACAGAGCGGTGGTCAGGTTGTCTGCTACGGGGGAGATGAAAAACGCCAGAACACCGGTGACCCAGAATATAGCCCGCAGTGAAAAGCCACGGGAAATCAACCATGAACGCAGCGCCTGAAAAACATTTCGCTCTTCCAACGCATTGATATAGGTCATAGCTACCAACAAAAACAACAGCAGTTCAGAGTATTCTAAGATATTTTTTTTAATAGCATTGTGCGCATGGAGCGGATCAATATTTTGATAGGTAATAGCCACCAACACCCAGATTACTCCAGCAGCCAAGAGCACTGGTTTACTTTTGCGCAAGTGTAACTTTTCTTCAAGAATAACCACCACATAAGCACAAATCAAAAACAGAATACTAAAAATACCCAACGTACTCCCAGTTAAGTCTCTAACAACCGCTTCCTCACCACCACTGGCAAAAGCTGGCACCGATATAAACACAAAAAATAACGTAATTAGATTTTTCAAAATCATACTCCCGCGATACACGCCAAACAGACAAACTCGTAGCGAATGATTAAACTACAGACCTTCTAGATCGTAATTCAACTTAACAAAAGCGCTACCAATTCGCTACTACTTTTTCCATCACGCCGATAGCGATAATCGCTGTTTCCCGACCAAATATCACCCTTAGGAGAGCTCAAATCATACAAAAACAGCATAAACTAACAAATAATGGTTTGATGCATTGACACTCTGGCAAAATTGTTATATTACAAAATACCTGATTTTAGGTATTACTGGAAACCCCGCTGAACAACCGTTGAACAAAATGCAATGTTATCATGAGGACATGCGAGCTATTGTCTTCTATGTCCTATAAATCCCAGAATCAAATGGAGAACTAAATTATGGTTGAACATGGCGCTGGGCAGATGCCTTTATTCATTTCAGGAGCCATCTTTATAATCACGTTTGCGCTTATCCTAACGGAACGTGTTCACAGAACGGTCATCGGTTTATTTGGCGCAGTAACTATGGTTGCGGCCGGAATGTTTTTTGATTTTTATCATCCGGCAAATGCTCTACATGCAATCGATTTTAATACAATCGGCTTACTGTTAGGAATGATGATCATCTGTGTCATACTTGAAGACACCGGTTTTTTCCAATATTTAGCCATTTTAGCGGCAAAAAAAACCAAAGGTAATCCCTGGATGTTGGTTGTAGTTCTAGGGACAGTAACAACACTGGTTTCGTTAATTCTCGACAACGTAACTACGGTTGTTCTCATCGCCCCGGTTACCATTATTATTGCCAAAATGCTCAAAATCAGCGCGATACCTCTGTTGATGTCCGAAGCTCTACTGTCAGATACCGGTGGCGTAGCCACCTTGGTTGGTGATCCGCCAAACATTATGATCGGCAGTGCAGCGAACTTCACCTTTAATGATTTTCTTTTTCATGTTGCCCCAGTTGTTGTTGTCGCATGGTTTGCAACCCTGCTTGTCCTCAAGTTAGTGTTTAGAAAAGAACTTGCGATTCAGCCAAGCAACATTGACAAACTGATGAAAATGAACGAAAAAGATGCTCTGACCGACACGAAAACCCTTAAAATAATTTTAGGGGTTCTAGGTCTTGTCGTCGTCTTGTTCTTCGTTCACCATTCACTCCACATGCCACCATCAATGGTCGCCCTAATTGGCGCGGCGATTTCGTTGTTACTCGTTACTCCTAAAAAAGATCCGCAACCAATCCTCGAAAGAGTGGAATGGAGCGTTCTGCTGTTCTTTGCCGCATTATTTGTTATTGTCGGCGGGTTGGAGCATGCTGGGGCTATCGGCCTCCTTGCAACCAAAGTAACCGCACTGGCGGAAGGCAACATTGTCGTAGCAGCTATTGTTCTTCTGCTGGTTGCCGCTGTTGCCTCAGCGGCCATTGATAACATCCCTTTTACGATGGCAATGATCCCAATTATCCAGCAATTAGGCGCACACGGTGTTCAAGTTAACATTTTATGGTGGGCCCTAGCATTAGGCGTCGGCTTTGGTGGCAACGGTACCCCTATCGGTTCTACTGCCAATGTTGTCGTTGTAGCCAAGAGTGAGCAAAGCGATACGCCAATCACGTTTAAAATATGGATGAAATCGGGTTCTGCGGCTATGGCGATAACGGTTCTCGTCGCCGTGCTTGCCATCGCAATTTTCCCTGGCTGGTTTGAAGGTCCACACCGGTAGTAAAAATTATACTGAGAATATTTGCAACTAAGCGAGTTCCTAGCTTTAATATCATATTTGGTTCCGTTCTATTGCCCTAAACTGGAGGAACATTTAAATGGATAAAACAATTAAAGACATAATGATCAAACCTAACATTATAGGTATTAATTCAACGTTTATCGAAGTTTTAAATACAATGATGTGCGCAAAAACCAACTCTTTATTGGTCGTTAATAATAAAGGGATTCTGGTCGGCAGGGTTCAATCGCTGAACCTCTTATGGCATATCAAACCAAGTTATATCGATGATCAGCATGCTACCCTAACAGCGCATTTCATTGATGAAGAGAGCTTTAAAGAAACTTGCATCAAAGTAAAAGACCATCCTCTTGAAAAGTTTATGGAAAAGAATCCCAAAACCTTAAAGGTAAATATGTCCCTCATGGAAGCAGCAATGATTGCCATTGAGGACAAACATGCTCGAATCCCAGTCGTAGACGATCAGAATATACCGATCGGTATCCTTACGCGTACAGAGCTTCAAAAAATCATGGCAAGCTATCTTGGTATTAGCGACTGCCCTGAGGATTGCGTGCACGTGCAAGAGTTGTCCCATATTCATGATAAACCGTTGACAACACTACTGCTCCCATTAGCAGGGAATGAAATTGACCAGCGAATTGTAAAATTCGCTGGGTGTTTAGCCTCATCTATAAATGAAAGTATCCAAAACATCACCATGCTGCACGTTACTGGTGAGGGCTTCTTGAAACGCCACCTTGAAAAAATCACCACGCGGAGTATAAAAGGCAAAATTGTTGAGAGTAAGCTTTTTGATGGTGTAAAAAATCTGCAAATAACTAATGTTGTAAAACCAATGCTCGATGAAACGGCAAAAACATTAACTGAATATGGGGTTAAATGCCCAATACGCCAAAAAATAGTTGATGGTGACTACTCACAGCAGATCCTCCAAGTAGCCAATGAAGGCGGTTATTCAACAATTATTATGGGTCGCAAAAGTCAGACTTTGATTGCCGATATTTTCACCGGTAGTGTCAGTTCTGAGCTTATACATAGTTCGTTCCAAGGGACGATCTACATTGTTGGAGAACGCTTCGACTCAGTTGGCATTTGTCCTGCAGCAAAAATACTGGTACCAGTTGATGCTTCTGACAACTCTGACGCTGCGGTAATTGAAGCTGCTACGTTAGCGAGTCAGTATGAACCAAGCCTCGCATCCGTTACGCTGATACATGTCATCAACATCAGCAAAAAACCTACTCAAACGGTCGAGGCAACTCAAGAGGCTGAGGAGATCCTGAATAAAAGCAAACAGGTTCTTGTCGATGCGGGCGTAGATGAAGAAAAAATTGACTGGCGTATCCATCACGGGGTGCCAGCAGACGCAATCCTAGCTGTTTCCGTTGAAGTTGATGCGAACATCATCATGATTGGTCGTCGTGGCCAATCAGCCGTTAGTGATTTACTCATGGGTAGCGTTAGTTCCGCTGTGCTACATCGGTGCGGCAATTCAACGATTGCTATTGTTGCTAATAGCCCTAAATAAAAAATTCTAAATGTAAGTTTATTGGCCTGAGCAAATGGGTGTCAACATTAGGTATACTGTTGGCACCCATTCTGTATTTAATTGGCACTAATTGCCCGGCTATTCCGTTAAACAAAAAGCTATCTTATTTCAAACTCTTACCACAGAAAACACGTAAAGCTATGCAAACACCAAGTACACCGAATACATATGTGAAAACTAGCCCGATGTTTTTGGTCCTCTTAGCTGGAATTATCATTTTAGGCTATGGTCTCTGGAATGTTTACCGGGGCTATGAATCTAAGACTTGGCCGACGACAACTGGCACCATCATAACTTCGCGTATCGCTGGTAGCACAAGAATTATTGGGCGTAAAGCATTTATAAAATATGATTATCTTGTAGATAATAAAAGCTATACCAGCCAACTTGTATCTTATACTTGGAAATGTGTCGATTACGCAGGATCCATGGAAATCTTAAGAGAATTCCCCCAAGATAAACAGGTTGTTGTCTATTACAATCCCAGCGACCCGAATGATGCTGTACTCAGAACTGCGATATCGGGACGCATCTCATGGCTATTTTTATTTGGCACTTTGACCATGTTGATCGGCTTACGGGGTTTGCAATGGCAGAAGCGCAGAAATAATATTGAAACAACATAGTGACATGCGTATGAGCGCTAATCCTTCCAGAAAAAGTTAGGTGGGAACAGCGCAGACAATCACGGCAGTTCCCCTCAAACTTCTGCCAACACCACAGGTTAAAATTTTACACAAGCAGCATGAGCCTGCCTTCATCGTCCACAAATTCAAGTGGTAAACCAAGGGGTAATTCTTTTTTTTCTTGAAATAACCATTTTATATGAAAAAAAAGGAGCCGCCCATTTAAGGGTCGGCTCCTTGTGAACAGCACCTCAATATTTGAGAAGTGCTGGAACTTTATTACCAACCAAACTGGAAAACCAGGTGTGGTATGCCGATGACAACTGCCGGGTTCGAATAATGGCGGTTTGCATAATACGGGCGACGGTGATTGGGTCTGACCTGTCGTTTAATCTGGCGCAGCTCTTGGCGGGTTTCACGCAGTTCCCGTTTTAGATGTGTTTTTACTCGATGGTTCTGCTTATAGCCATTACGTTGCTTATAATAATGGGCACGCCGCTGGTCATGACGGTTGTGGTTTTGGCTATAGTGTTGGTTGTAAGTCTGCCGATCACTCTGAATCGAGCCCCGATCATATTTTTGACGATCACGAGAATTTCCTTTATCCGCTGATGCCAGTATCGGTGTCGTTAGAAAAATCAGACCTGCAATCAAAAGAGTTAATGTTGTTTTCATGTCGTCCTCCTTTTGTTGAGAGAGCCAGAAAATCTTTCGCTTCGTACCTTTGAATCAAACTCTAGCTGATTAAAACGACTGTTTCATCCGACATCGACTCGAATTCATCTGGATGTCTAGTTAAAAAGATGTATTTTCAGTAAGTTAAGGCGGTAGAGGAATGTGTGATATGAATAAAATATTAGACCTTCTTCGCCGGTTCTGTTAAATATTGATCTGTAAATTTTAAAAAACAAGACAAGGAAGAGGCACATTTGAACTCAGTCAGAGGTTTTCTACGCAATATAGGCCACCACTTGGCTAAATATCTCAGCCAGCCCCGACCTGGTACGGTTCAAATTGCAACAAGTTCACCAGGACAATTGGCTGCAACATTACAACCGGGAGATGTCCTTCTGGTTGATGGTAGCAGTCGGGTCAGTGGGGTAATTAAATATTTAACCCAATCCAGTTGGTCACATGCCGCATTGTATGTTGGTCCAGGGTATGCTGAGGGTAAAGACGATCAAGAAGAGAAAGTTCTTCTGGAAGCTGACATTCTGGAAGGGATTCGACTGATCCCTCTCAGTGAATACAGTTCGGGTCATACCCGAATTTGTCGCCCGGTTGGATTGGCAGCAGAGACCACTGAGCAGCTTATCGCTTATGGTGTAGATCGATTGGGACATCAGTATGATTTGAAAAATGTTTTTGATCTGGTTCGCTTTCTTGTTTTACCAACACCGATTCCAACTCGTTGGAGGCGTAAATTACTCACCTTGGGAAGCGGAGATCCTACCCGGGCCATCTGTTCTTCGCTGATCGCCCAGGCATTTCAGTCGATTCGCTACCCAATTCTTCCCGAGATCGATTACCAGCAGAGTACGGATTTAAATGGTCAGGTTTACTGTCAAGAGACTTTGAAAACTCGCCACCACAGCCTGTTTGTGCCGCGCGACTTTGACGTGTCTCCCTACTTTGAAATTATCAAACCTGCGATCAGGCAGAATTTTGATAGTGAAAAACTTGTTTGGAACTTGGCTCCTGCAACTGAAGAATAACAGAATTTCCTTGATATCTAACTGTTTACAATGCGCAAGTCAGGGCAGGAACTTTAAAGCAACTTTTGCTGCTCCGGCCACTATGACAGCCGGAGCTTTTTTATTTGAAGATAGGTTATTCTTTGGGTTTATGGGTGAGAGTCGTCATTTTCTGGATCTCCTCCAGTCGTGACCGAATCGATCTATTCAGCTCAGTAAGATGCTCATTTTCAGCTTTAAGAGTTTCAATTTGTTGAGAAAACTTTCCACCTTTCTGCAGCTCAGTTTGCAGGCTGGTGATCTGGCTTTCTAGAGTTGTTTGTTGTTTTGTCAGTATGGCGTTGTCCTTTTGCAGCTTATCAAAACCCTTTGCCATACCTTCACTGCCCTTCAGTGCTTTTTGCAGTTCAGTGATTTGTTTTTCGTAGATAGCTTTCTGCTCAGCTAAAATTTTGTTTTCAGATTCAAGTGGATTGGCTTGACTGGCCAATTCTTTTTCTTTACGCAGAGCCTCTTGAGATTTGGCGACAACTATTTTCAATTTATCGAATTCCCCATCAAGAGCCTTTTTTGCATTCAACAGCTTCTTATTTTCTGCCGCTATCCGACTGATTTCCTCATCTTTTTTTGCAATGTCCTTCTTGTTGTCCTTATCTTCCAATTTTTGGGTCATATTTTCCAGCTTGGAAGTCAGTGTTTCATTCTTCTTTTCGATAGCAGCAATATACTGGCCGGTCTCCTTTAACATCGATTTAAAGTCAGGGGGAGCATCATCGTTGCTACAACCGGTCAGACCGATACTCAACCAGAGCCCCATGATGATGACCACAACAAAACTGCTCCACCTACCATTTAATGTTTTAAATTTGTGCATGTTGTTTATCCTCCCTCTCAATATAGATGCAATTATTTACCCGTACACTCTAACAAAAACAGTGACCTTGTCAAAAAACTATTTTTCTAATTGAAGAATCGTTGCCCATTCATCAGCTGTTACTGGCATAATTGATAATCGGTTACCCTTGCGTACCAGCTGCATATTCTCCAGCACTTCACACCCTTTCAGTTCTGACAATGAAATCACCCGACTGGTATGGCGGATATATTTGATATCAACCA
>JASJGT010000058.1:0-8676 GCA_033791405.1 Desulfuromusa sp. | reverse complement strand
CCGTACGGAATTTCCATGTCCCTGATTCCATTGAATTTCATCCTATTGACAAAGAAAATGGCCTGCTTCTGGAAGAAGATGAGCAAAAAGCCTATTTCGAAGTCTTTGCTCCAGGAACTGCTCCAACTCGGATGAGTGCTGATAAACAATTAAAAGCACGTGATTTTTTCCGTTTGGATATGGAAGAAATATTGTAAAACCTCCACCCCCCTTTCGCACACCAATATACTCCCTTACCAAAATTGTTATTTGACCTGCTTCCTTCGCAAATACCGCTCTCTTCATTAAAGATTGACATCGGCAACCTGCGGTCTATTATGTAAAAGTCAGGAAAGTGCAGGAAAAAGTTTTATAGTTCTTTGATATTTTTTTGGGAAAGAATTCACCGTCCAAACCACTAACATCCATAAACAAGAGGAGGAAAAATGAAGAAGAGAATTTTCAGTATCCTAATCGCATTATCGTTTGTTCTGGTCTCTTTTATCGGAGCACAGGCCGCCTCAACAGTCAAAATAGGTTTCACCTACATTATGTCTGGGCCATTCTCCGCTTATGGGCAGTTTGCCAAGCAAGGTGCGGAACTGGCTATTGAAGAGATTAATGCCGCCGGGGGAATTAATGGCCAACAGGTCAAAGGTTTCTTTGAGGACTCTACCGGAAAAGCCGATGTTGCGTTACGAGCTATCAGAAAATTGGTCTATCAAGATAAAGTTGATATGCTGATTGGTCTCGATTCAAGTGGTGTGGCAAAGACTGTCGTACCCTCTATCGAGCAGATGAAAACCCCGCTTATTATTACCCATGCAGCAACTCCAGATGTTACTGGCAATGTTTGCAACAAGTACACCTTCCGCATTTCCTTGAACTTGGCACAAAATGTTAAAGCTGCCACACTGCTTGCCAAAGAGACTGGGGCAAAAAAATGGACCACTGTTGGTCCTGACTACTCTTTTGGTCATCAGTCCTGGGAATATTTTGAAAAATACCTGAAAGAACTCAACCCGGCAGCCACCTTCCTGCCAAAAGATCAGGTCGCCTTTCCTCCGTTTAAAACCACCGATTTCAGTGCTTATATCACTAAGGTCATGAGCAGCAAACCTGATGGTGTGTTCATCTCCCTGTGGGGCGGCAACCTGATTGATTTTATTCGTCAAGCCAGTAGCATGGGTTTCTTTAACGGTGATTTTGAAGTTCTATTTTCTCTCGGTGCGGCAACGGAAGTATTGACTGCCCTTGGTGACAAGATGCCAGAAGGCTTATGGGTTGGAACCAGATATTGGTTCCTGGCAAATGATTCTGCTATGAACAAGACCTTTGCCAATGATTACTTCAAAAAGTACGGTGCCTATCCCTCTTACAATGCACATGGTGCTTACAGTGCCGTATATGCCTATAAAGCTGCTGCAGAAAAAGCTAAATCCTTTGATAAAATGGCAATCGTCAATGCCCTTGAAGGTTTGAAGATGGAGATTCCAACCGGAATGATCGAATTCCGTAAAGGTGACCATCAAGCTGTGACCGACGCCCACTGGGGAAAAACTGCTGCCGCACCCGGCTATTCACATCGCATCCTGAAACCGATCAAAATCTTCAAAGGAAAAGATGTCACCCCGGCAGTTTCAGAAACAGGATGCTCCCTTGGTGCAGCCATGTAATCAAGCATAAACAAACTGATCTATTTTTAACAACTTAACTTTGAACAAGGTAGCGGGGAGGAAACTCTCCGCTACCAATTTTTTCTCGACATCCTTTCTAAGTATAAAAATTGCTTTTTAAATCCGACCCATCGGAGTTGCTATGGAAATCTTGCTGCTGAACACTTTAAATGGACTGAGCTGGGGCATGTTGCTGTTCTTGATTGCCGTTGGCCTAACAACTGTTTTTGGTGTTCTGGGTGTTCTGAACTTTGCCCACGGATCGTTGTTCATGCTGGGAGCCTATCTATGTATGCAGTCCATGCAGTATTTTGACTCCTTCTGGCTCGGATTGCTGATCGGCCCACTTTGTGCGGTAGTTATCGGTATTTTAGTAGAAAAATACCTGTTAAAGCGAGTTTATGGTCGCGATATTTCCTACCAACTATTGTTAACTTTTGCCGTGTTGTTGATTCTGGATGATGGAGTTCGCATGATTTGGGGTTCTGGTTACCATGTTGTTGATCCACCAACCATCCTCAGTGGAATCATCAGTATTGCCGGACAGGACTATCCGGTTTATCGCATTTTTCTGATTGTCATCGGGCCAGTCATCGGCGGATCGCTCTGGTCGTTCTTCCATTTTACCAAGTGGGGCAAAATCATCCGTGCTGCTTCTTTCGATAATATTATGGCCGAGGGAGTTGGTATCAATGTTCCAATGATTTACACCGCTGTTTTTGCCCTGGGAACTTGGCTGGCAGCATTGGGCGGTGCCTTGGCTGCCCCTCAACAGAGTTTGATCCCATCAATGGGGGAAAAAATTATTATCGAAAGTTTCATTGTGGTCGTAATCGGCGGTATGGGAAGCTTTCCCGGAGCTTTTGTCGGGGCATTACTGCTAGGGTTGCTAGGTTCTTTCGGGACAGTCTTTGCAGGCAATCTGCAAATGGCTATTCCTTACATCCTGATGGCTGTTGTGTTGTTGATCAAACCGAACGGCCTGTTTAAGAAGGGGGTGTAATGATGCAGCGGCAAAAACGGCATAATCTGCTTGGACCAGCCCTACTAACCATTCTGTTGCTGATTGCCCCACTGGTGATTCCAATCTATTGGACCATGATCCTCTCGGAAATTCTGATCATGGGTCTTATGGCAATAAGCTTCAATCTGCTGCTGGGCTACACAGGTCTACTATCCTTTGGACAAGGGGCTTTCTTTGGCTTGGGTGCTTATAGTGCTGCTCTGATGCTGCAAGGAGGGTATGAAAATCTTTTTCTGATTTTACTTGTCGGTATGCTGGTTGCGATGCTGGCGGCATTGGTCGTCGGAATTTTTTCCGTTCAGTTGGATGAGATTTTCTTCGCCATGATCACCCTCGGTTTTGGCATGCTGTTCTTCTCTGTTGCTCATAGTTGGCGTGCTGTCACTGGCGGTAGCGATGGCTTACCGGTATTCTCCTTGCCGAGCTTGAATTTATTTGGTTCCCAATTAACTTTTTATGCCCCGGTTAATATGTATTACCTGATTTTTGTGCTGGTCTTTATCGGGTGCAGTTTGCTCTGGCTGATTGTTCATTCCCCTTTTGGCTTGATACTTAAGGCCTTGCGGGAAAACAAACAGCGAGTCTCTTTTATTGGTGGGAATGTAAAAATATTGCGGATCGCGGCATTTTCCATTTCAGGAGCTTTTACCGGGCTGGCAGGGGTTTTGTTCTGTCTCTTTAACAATATGGCCACTCCAGAATTCATGCATTGGAGTTTCTCAGCCAAGCCAGTCATTATGTCGGTCATCGGTGGAACCAGTGTGTTCCTTGGTCCGTTATTTGGAGCCGCTATTTTCTTTGTCCTGGAACAGATAATTATTCAGTTCACCGAAAACTGGATGTTGTTCCTCGGGATAGTGTTGGTTTTTATCGTCCTGTTCTTCCCGGAGGGAGTATTCGGGACATTGCGGAACAAACTCTTCAAGCAGGGATCAAAATGAGTGCTCATGACGTATTACGGATTGAAAATCTCGGCCATTCCTACGGAAAATTCAAGGTTATTGAAGATATTTCCCTATCGATTGGCAAAGGGGAAATGTCCGCACTGATCGGTCCCAACGGCGCGGGAAAGACAACTTTTTACAATGCCATTTCCGGAAAATTTTCACCAACCAAGGGGAAGGTGTTTCTGAGTGGCGAGGATGTCACCGGTTTGCCGTCACATCGGGTGGTCGATAAAGGGATGTGCCGCTCTTTTCAAATCACCAACATCTTTGCCGAACTGACTGTGGCAGAAAATGTTTTCAGTCCGTTGATCATCCAACAGAACAAACATTTTAAGCTCTATGGAGATGTCTTTAAGGACCAGCAAATTACTGAAAAAGCCATGTCAACTCTGGCGCAGGTCGGTTTAAGCGACCGGGCGGATCAGGTTGTTGCTAATCTGGCTTACGGAGATAAGCGGCTGGTCGAGATGGCGATTGTTCTGGCCAGAGATCCGAGTGTCGTCTTGCTGGATGAACCGACAGCAGGGATGAATCCAGAAGAGACGGAAAATATGATCAATTTGATCAAAAAACTGGCAAAAAATTCTGGAACAACATTTTTCATCACCGAACACGACATGAAAGTTGTCTTTTCCCTTGCAGAAAAAATCTACGTATTGCATCAGGGGCACCTACTTGCCCAGGGAAAGCCAGAAGAAATCCGCGCCAATGAACACGTCCAGGAAGCCTATCTGGGGAGAAAAGTCCATGCTTAAAGTTGCAGATATCCACACCTATTACGATGACAGTTACATTCTCCAAGGGATCGACCTGGAAGTGAAGACCGGGGAGATTGTCTGTCTGCTGGGGCGCAACGGAGCAGGTAAGTCAACCACGCTGAAAAGCATCATGGGCTACAATCATCCGAAAAGAGGGTCGATTCACTTTCGAGATCAGGATATTACAAAACAGTCCGTTTTTAAGAATGTCCGGTTAGGTTTAGGCTATGTCCCGGAAGATCGTCGAATTTTCTCCGAGCTTACTGTTCAGGAAAACTTTGAAGTTTCATTCAATGCTGCAACGGATGTCCATTGGACTATTGATAACCTGTTTGACACCTTTCCATTGTTGGATAAATTCCGCTATCGCAAAGGGGGGGAGCTCAGTGGGGGCGAGCAACAGATGGTGGCGATTGCCCGAGCGCTCGCCTGTCAGCCAAAAATGTTACTGCTTGACGAACCTTGTGAGGGGCTGGCACCAGTCATTGTTGAACAGCTCAGCGATATCATCATAAAGTTGAAGGAACATTTTCCAATCCTACTGGCAGAACAGAATGCCCATTTTGCCCTGGAAATTTCCGACCGAGGTTATGTCATAGATAAAGGGCTGATCCGGTTTTCCGGCACCCGGCAGGAACTGCAAGAGAATGAAGAGATCAAAAAACGTTATCTTTCGGTCTAAGCTGACCAAGCTGTAACTAGGAGGCTTTTGAGCTACAAAACTACCTGGTCCGGACTGAACGTTATGAACAACCTGACTGACCAGCCTCTGATGGTCGCGGCGACTGGTGGTTCTGGTGGTGGTAGAACCCGGTTGACCGATGAGGGGAAAAAGTTGTTCTTCTCTATCGGCTGATTGGAAGAGTCTCTCGAAGATTTCAACAATTATCTTCCCCTGCTGCAGAGGATCACCATGCGAATCAGTGCCAAAAATCTGATTCGTGGCCGCATTACCGGAATTATCGAAAGTGTGGTTCTCGGGGAAGTTGTCCTGGATATCGGGCAGGAGAAACTATTACCGCAACCATTACCGATAGCAGTATAAAAAATTTCGGTTCTATCCACAATAAAAAGGTAGATCTTCTTCAATATCCTGAAATCTATAAGAAAGTTCAACAACGAGCTAAAGGAATATTGTCCATTAAACTGTCGACCACGAAATCACTTAAGATGGCACTTTACTAAGGAATTTTTATCTACAACCTTTGTTTGGTGGATAGAACCGAAAAACTTGGCCCTGAAAGAGGGAGACGAGGTCTGGGCGGTTGTCAAATCAACCAGTGTCATCGTTGGAGTTGAATAACCTTATGCTCAAAGGAGAAAGTTAAGATGGAACGAAACAAAATTCTGCTACCACTTCTGATCATCATTTTATTCTGCAGCCCTGCCATGGCTCTTGAGCATCTGCGCCTGGCAACCACAACGTCAACTGAGAACTCCGGACTACTAGCAGAGCTACTTCCCCCCTTTGAACTGGCTAATGACTGCAAAGTTGATGTTATTGCTGTCGGCACGGGTAAAGCTATTAAGCTGGGAGAGAACGGCGATGTGGATGTTATCCTGGTGCATGCACGCAGTAAGGAGGACAAGTTTATTGCAGAGGGCTATGGAGTTGATCGGCGCGATGTCATGTACAATGATTTTGTCATTCTTGGGCCAGCAACTGACCCAGCAAAAGTCAACGGGATTGATGATGTCATCACGGCAATGAAAAAAATCGCTGCAGCAAAATCGATATTTGTCTCCCGGGGTGATGATTCTGGAACTCACACCCGGGAAAAGCAACTCTGGGCCGCAGCCGGAATTGTCCCTGCAGGTGACTGGTATCTGGAGGCAGGGCGGGGCATGGGGGATGTGATCATTATGGCCAGTGAACGACTCGGCTACACCCTGAGTGATCGCGGAACATACCTGGCATTTAAGGAGAAAACTCCGCTACAGGTGACCGTTGCCGGAGATACCCGATTGTTCAACCCCTATGGAGTCATCATGGTCAATCCGCAACGACATCCACATGTCAAAGCCGACTTGAGTCGTAAATTTCTTAACTACCTGACCAGCACGGAAACCCGCAGAATAATAACTGGGTTCCGTAAGGGTAGCGAACAGCTTTTTTACGTAACGGAGTAAAGATTAGCCTTGGACTACCTTTATGAATCCCTATTGACAGCTATTCAACTGCTATTCGGCCTCGATCATGAAGTGCGAATGGCGACCTGGACATCACTTTATACTTCGTCTACAGCAATAGCTTTTGCCTCTCTGTTTGGCATTCCAACTGGCTTATGGCTTGGTCTCAGCAATTTTCGGGGAAAACGGATTCTGGTAACACTTTTGAACACTTTGATGGCTCTGCCAACAGTCGTGGTCGGTTTGTTGCTCTTCGGGTTACTGAGCCGTCAGGGTCCGTTGGGAGATTGGGGTCTGTTGTTTACCCCCTCCGCGATGATTTTAGGACAAATAGTTCTGGCCACACCAATTGTTGCCAACCTGGTTCTTGCTGCTGTAATTGGCGCAGACAAACGCATTCTCCCAACATTATTGACATTGGGAGCCTCTCCTTTGCAGACTGCGATTCAATTATTAAAGGAAATTCGCTTTGGCGTTATGGCCGCCGTTATTGCTGGATTCGGACGGGTCATTGCCGAAGTCGGGGTCGCTATGATGCTGGGTGGCAATATCCGTGGCGTTACCCGAACCATGACGACAGCGATAGCGCTGGAAACCAGCAAGGGGGAGTTCGCCTTCGGACTTGCGCTTGGAATTATTCTGCTGGCAGTCGCACTGATAGTTAATCTGGGTTTGAACTTTGTACAACAAAGGTAAGTCGATGAAACCAGTTTACTCGTTAAAAAACATCGAACATCGTCTCGGCAAAAACTTTTGCTTAACCGTGCGTCAGCTGGATATTGAACGGCACAAAATCCATGTTATCAGTGGCCCGAACGGAGCTGGGAAAAGCACGTTCTTAAAAATTCTGGCCCTCTTGCTCAAACCGCAGCAGGGCTCTCTGTTCTTTTCAGGCCAACCCATTGATCTCTCCGTCAGCAGCCAACGTTCCTTGCGCCGCAGAATAACCCTGGTTGAACAATCCCCCTATCTGCTCCAGGGAAACGTATTCAATAACCTTGCCTTCAGTTTAAAAGTTAGGCGGGTCAGCCGCGCTGAGCAGGAACAGAGAATTAGAGAAACTCTGCCAATCGTCGGCTTAACCGATTATTCACAGCGACCGATAAAAGAACTATCGGGAGGGGAAATACAGCGGGTTGCCCTGGCAAGAGCGTTGGTTATGAATCCTGAAGTCCTGTTATTGGATGAGCCGACTGCAAATATCGATCATGACAGCCTATCAGGCTTTGAACAGCTGCTTCGCAGTCTGGCAAAAAACGGGATGACGGTCATCATGTCAACCCATGATCCGACACAGGCAGAACGTCTTGGCGGGCACGTGGTTCAGGTTGAGGGCGGAAAGGTCCTTGCTCAATCTATATAATCGCAGGAAACTGAAAAGAGAAACCTGGTTAACATGAATCTGCCGCTCAATTCTTATCCATGAGGTCGAGGGTAATGTTGCTAAGCATAGCGAAAGATTGCAACTGTGCAGTTTTTATATTATTGTCTAAACAGCCAGATAATCCTCCCAAAAGGTTGTTATGGCTAGGTGCGGGGGGTACCGGTATACCCCTCGCACCGATTTCCTCAAATGCTGCTGCGCTTTATCCCAATTTTTCAAACCCCTGATAATTTTTTTTAAACTCAGCTTTCCCTGTTTGTAAAAAATTCTTAAAACTCCAATTTTCAGCCGCCAATTGATCCACAGATTCTGCAGCAATGATATATGTCTGCGCCTGGACAAGTTCCCCATTATCACAACTTACAAGGACCTCGTTTCTCACATATTGAGATCCTTCAAAGCGGTCAAGTCGATCTACTGCCTCTGCAGAAACATCAAAATAGAGAATTCCATCAACCAAACTATTATTTTGTCCGATAATTGCCGGATACACTTCGCCACGTACCCTTTTGCGAACATAGTTGTTCAAATGTGCTTTCTGGAACTTGAATTGATCTCCAGAGACAGAACCCATGATTTCCTGATCCATGAGCGTGCCATAAACGAATATATTCATACTGATTCCTTTGATTGAAACTCAAACCTTCAAACCACTGCCGAAAGAAGAAAGACCCTGTCTGAAAAACAGAAAAGGTCTTTGATCGATCTGCTAGGAGGCTGTCTAACTATGCGGGGCAAACAGCTGGATGTGCAGTCGGCTCATGGATAGTCCGACAGT
>JASJGT010000057.1:0-8029 GCA_033791405.1 Desulfuromusa sp. | reverse complement strand
GCTCTGCTGCCACATTGGGAGCTGAATCCCTATGATCCCCTGACCCCACATCCTGAGCTTGAAGCGATTCGCATGACCACTTTGGCCGGTTTGAATCAGGGTAAAGTGAAGGCGCTGGTATTGCCGGTGCGCTCACTGATGCAAAAGATGAGTCCCCGCCAGGTTCTGGACACCGTTTCTCTGGAGCTTGTTGTCGAAGAAGAATATGAACGCAAGCCACTGTTGAATGCTTTGACCCAACTTGGTTATCAGCCGGTTCCTCTGGTTGAGGAGCGGGGTTGTTTTGCGGTTCGCGGTGATATCATCGATCTGTTTCCGCCAGATGCGAAACAACCTGTTCGGCTCGATTTTTACGGTGATTTTATTGAAAAAATGCGCCCTTTTGACCCCGCTAGTCAGCGCTCCGGGGATACAACCCTGAAAACTCTGACCCTGATTCCGGCCAAGGAGATGATTCTCCATGGGCCATTTCTGGAAACCCTGGGGCAAAAGCTGAAAGACCGTTGTGACGAGTTGGCGATCCCACGAACTGATCGTGAAGCCATCATGACGGAGCTGCGTGAGGGGATTCTTTCACCGGGGCGGGCATTTCTCCTCCCATTTAACTACCCGGAACTCGACCCCCTGGAACGATATCTCGATAACCAACGTTTGGTTCTAATTGATCCACCGGCGATTGAGCAGGAGATTGACCAGTTTCATCGTGATATTCGCGATGGTGAGGCGCGGATGCTCGAACAGGGATTACCCCATGCCCGCCGCCAAGCCCTGTATCTTGAGCCAGATGAGCTACAGCCGTTGTTGCAGAATCGGTTACGGATTGAAATATCACGGTTGCGGGTGATTCAGCTGGATGATGAGCGGCTACGTTATCACTTCAGCTGCCAGGGTAATGGATCCTTGCGGGCAAAACCAAACCAGGATCAAGATGGCCTCGAACCACTGTTAGAGCGCTTGCAACACGCAAAAAATCAAAAAGAAAAAACCCTGTTGGTCTGCCATCAACAGAGTCAAGCCGAACGATTGCAAGAACTCCTCGCCGCGCACGGGGTTGATCTCGATATCAACCCACATCTAAAACTATCTGATTTAGCATCAGAGTCGCCACAATTGTCCATCGGTGAGTTAAGTAACGGTTTTTATCTCCCTGGCGAAAAGCTGAATATTATCAGTGAAGAGGAAATCTTCGGTCGCCGTAGTCATCGGCAGAAAAAAACTGGTCGCCAGCGTGCACGACAATTGATGACCAGTTTGGCAGAGTTAAAAAATGGTGACTTCATTGTTCATACTGACCACGGTATCGGCCGCTACCTTGGATTAACTCATCTGCAAACGGGGAAGGTTGAAGGTGACTTTTTAAGCCTTCAATATGCTGGAAACGACAAACTTTATCTGCCAATTGAGCGAATTGAAAAGGTTCAGAAATATATAGGGGGCGAAGGCTATGTCCCAAAACTGGATAAAATGGGTGGTCAGAGTTGGGAAAAAGCTCACCTCAAAGCCCGTGCTGCCGTTGAAGAGTTAGCGCGACAACTGCTGGAACTTTACGCAAAACGTGAACTACATCAAGGATTTGCCTATTCTCCCCCAGATCAGTTGTTCCGTGAATTTGAAGCGACCTTTCCCCACGAAGAGACACTGGATCAGCAACAGGCAATTGACGAAATCCTGGAGGACATGCAATCGCCCAAACCGATGGATCGCCTGATCTGTGGGGATGTCGGTTACGGAAAAACCGAGGTTGCCCTGCGTGCCGCGGTCAAGGCGGTTCTGGATAGTAAACAGGTTGCCGTCCTGGTGCCGACCACGGTTCTGGCAAGCCAGCACTGGGAAAGTTTTCGCCAACGGCTGGACGATTTCCCCATTCGGGTCGAAATGGTTTCACGCTTCCGCTCAACAGCTGAAAACCGGAAAACTCTGGAAGCTGCCGCCGCCGGGAAAATCGATATTCTGATTGGGACTCACCGTTTGCTACAACGTGACGTTCGCTTCAAAGATCTTGGTTTAGTAGTTGTTGACGAGGAGCAGCGCTTTGGGGTCAGCCACAAGGAGAAACTGAAACAGCTGCGGGCTGAGGTTGACATCCTCACCCTGACCGCCACCCCGATTCCTCGCACCCTGCATATGAGTATGACCGGGATGCGCGATCTGTCGGTGATTGAAACAGCCCCGGTTGATCGGCTGGCGATCCGTACCTATGTGACCCGTTTTGATGATGAACTGATCCGTCAGGCAATCCTGCGCGAATTACGCCGGGGAGGGCAAGTCTACTTTGTCCATAACCGGGTACAGACAATTGATGCCATGGCAGAACAGTTGCGCCAGTTGATACCAGAAGCGACTGTTGCTGTCGGTCACGGGCAGATGGCGGAAAAAGAACTGGAGCAGGTGATGCTCGACTTTATCGCCGGGAAAAGTAACTTACTGGTCGCTTCAACCATCATCGAAAATGGTCTGGATATTCCCCGTGCGAATACAATTATTGTGAATCGTGCCGATCGTTTTGGCCTTTCGCAACTCTACCAGCTGCGGGGGCGGGTTGGTCGCAGTGACCGCCGTGCCTATGCTTACCTGCTGATCCCAGGGGAGGCGGCTTTGACCCGTGATGCGCGAGAACGGCTACGAATTTTACAGGAACTCACCGAGTTAGGGGCTGGATTTCGGATTGCCAGTCATGATCTGGAACTGCGTGGTGCCGGTGATCTGCTCGGTGGTAAACAGTCGGGACCAATTGCAGCAATTGGATTTGAACTTTACACTGAGCTGCTTGAAGAAACCATCGACCGCCTTCGTGGCAAAGAACGTGAAGAACGAATTGATCCGGAAATCCGTCTTGGACTATCAGCCTTTCTGCCGGAAAAATATCTCCCCGATCCCAATCAACGGCTGCAATTCTATCAACGGATGGCCGGAGCTGAAAACGATGAACAGCTATTTGATCTGGTCGAGGAACTACGCGATCGCTATGGCGAACCACCTGTTGCGGGTGAAACTCTGATTGCCACTATGCGGCTGCGGATTCTGTTGAAAAAGCTCTGTGTTGAACTATTGGAATATGATGGGTTGCGACTCAGCTTATTGTTTCATTCATCGACAAAGGTTTCTCCCAATCTAATCCGTCAACTGGTCACTGAACAGCCTGACAGATATCGCCTTGGAGCCGATTTCAAGCTCAGTATTGAGCTGGGTCGGTTACCGCCTGGAGAGCTGCTGGTCAGGGTGAGAAAAGAGCTACAACAGTTTTTCTGACCATGATAACCTTGAAGATCTAGCCATCATCCTCCCTTTCATTCGGTGAGGAATGTGGTAAAGCCTGACATATAAGGATTTTGGTATCTTTTCCGTTATATTAACCAGAGCAATATCACTGTTTTTTCTGTTGTTGCTGTTATCCTGCCAACAGCAACAACAGGAGCAACAACCCCTTCCCCCGTTGTTGGAAGTGGGACAACGGCAGTTGACTCTGCAACAGTTTGAGCGGGAACTGGAAAATACTTACCCTGATATTTCCGGGCTGGCCGATTCAGAACAACTGCTGCTCAAAGGGCAACTGCTCAAACAACTGATTGAGCGTGAGTTGATTCTTGGGGAGGCAAGCCGCCTGAACGTCCAACTGACGCCAGATGAACTTGATGAAGCCAGGGTGGAAGTGCGTGGCAGCTACAGCGAAGAGGAGTTTGCTAAAGTGCTGGCACAGACAGGCAGTACTCAAGAGAGTTGGATTGCTGCTTTAAAGCTGCGCTTATTAATGACTAAAGTGAGTGCCGCAGCGTTGATCTCCCAGGTTCAGGTGGGTGATAAAGAGACAGAAGAGTACTACAAAAAACAGCGGGAAGATTTTCGTCGACCCGTTGAGATACGTGCCCGGCAAATGCTCTTTAAAACTCGTGATGAAGCAAGTAGAGTTCTGAAGCTGATCAAGGATGGAGGAGATTTTGCCACCTTAGCGCGGGAGCATTCACAGTCCCCGGATCGGGAAAATGGTGGTGCCCTGGGTTATTTTTCTGCTGGTCAATTACCCATAGAATTCGATAAGGTGTTATTCAGACTTCAGGTTCGACAAGTCAGCGATCCTGTTGAAAGCCCTTATGGCTTCCATCTTTTCCTGGTTGAACGTAAACGCAAAGCGGGGTTGCGCCCCTATGCTGCGGTTAAAGATGAAATTGCAGAAAAACTTTACCAGCAGAAAGAAGAAACCGCCTTTCATCTATGGCTGGAAAATTTAAAGAAAACAACTCCAACAAAGATTAATTGGGATCTACTTCAACCAAAACCTGAACAATGATGCCTTAACCTTCTTATGACATTTTTGCGAAAATATCAAATAATAAGCCTCTTTATCAATAAGGATTCATCTTTATGAAACGTATTCTTTTTAGCCTGTTTTTCTCTCTGCTCCTGGCAGTTACTCCAGTCACGGCAAAAACTCTCAGCAAGGTTGTTGCTGTCGTCAATGATGAGATGATCAGTACATTTCAACTTGATAAAGCAGTGGTCTCTGCTCTGGCTCAAAATCCCAATCAGAATCAGTTGACGACCGCCCAGTTTGACCAGATGAAGGTTCAGATTCTTAACAGAATGGTCAATGACAAACTATTGGAACAGCGAACCAAGGAACTTGGCCTGAAGGTTTCTGATCCGGAATTGAATGGTGCTATTGAAGATGTGCAGCTTAAAAATGGACTGACCGCCGAAACCTTGGAGAAAGCTCTGGCGGCACAGGGGCTGACTCTTCCGGAATATCGGGACAAAATTAGAAATGAAATTCTCCGCTATAAATTATTGAGCCGTGAAGTCAACTATAAGGTTCTGGTCACCAGCAGCGAAGTTCGCAATTATTTTGACCAACATATCGATGAATACATCGTTGAACCAAAAGTTAAAGTCAACCGGATCAGTTTTACAATCCCAACGGACAACGAAGAAAAAATGGCTGAATTCTATAAGCGGGTCGATACCAGCCGTGATCTGCTCTTAAATGGTGAAGAGTTTAATAAGGTTCTTGAGGCTCAGGGCAACGCTGCCAGTGGTGGCGATATGGGAGAACTGATCGAAGCAGATATGGCGAAGCCCTTACAGTTGGCTCTTGCAGATTTAAAGCCTGGGGGCGTCAGTAAACCACTTGAGATGAATGGCAAACTCCATCTATTTCAGGTAACCAAAATAACTGGCGGCGATAGCGACCCCTTTGGCAGTGTCAAAGATGAAATTGAAGAAAAACTGAAGCGGGATAAAACTGACGCCCGTTTTGAAGAATGGCAAAAAGAGCTGCGCGACAACGCTCATGTCGAAGTGCGGATTTAACTTCACCCATTCTTCCCTCTTCTGCCAAAGAAGAGGGAAGAACAGCAAACAATACAGTTCCTATCAACAAAAACTCATCCCGATTATTTCTACAACCGCAAAACCATTTTCACACCAAAGCTTGTTTGCCCGGTAGAACTTCCGCTATACTGTCCTATTACACAAATTTAAAAAGCGAGAATTCTGAAAATGCAGCCACTCCTTCTCACCATGGGCGATCCAACCGGGATCGGTCCCGAATTGATTATTAAAACTCTGCTGGATCAATCTCTTGAGCAGATCAATCGCCCTATCCAAGTTGTTGGGGATATTGCTATTCTCTGTCGGGCTGGAAAAATATTTGGCTGTGAAGGGACATCTGAGCGGCTGAGAGACGGTCTTTATTCACTTCATTTTGGCGATAAACAGCTGATTGTCCACTCCTGCTCAGAGCTAGACCTAACATCGATTCACTACGGGCAACCAGATATGACTTGCGGCAAAGCGATGGCAGACTATGTTGAATACGCCATTGTCCGTTGTCTCGACAAAACCGCTGCCGGCATAGTGACTTGCCCGATCAACAAGGCTGCAATCAACGCTGCTGGATACCATTTCCCCGGTCATACGGAACTGCTTGCGGAACGGTGTGGAATTGAGAAGGTTGTAATGATGCTGGCAGGTGAACATTTAAAGGTCTGCCTGGTGACCACCCATCTCCCCTACCGGGATGTCCCCGCCAAATTGAGTCATGAGGAGATTCTGCAGACAATTCGGATCACGGCAAAAGCGTTGCGACAGCAGTTTGGCATTCAGCAGCCACGCCTGGCCGTTCTGGCGTTAAATCCCCATGCCAGTGAAAATGGTCTGTTTGGTGACGAAGAAGAGACAATCATCACTCCGGCGATTGCCGCAGCTCAAGCCGAAGGGATTGCTGCAAAGGGCCCACACAGTGCTGATACCTTGTTTCACTTTGCCGTAAAAGGGGCTTATGACGCGGTGATCTGCATGTATCACGATCAAGGCCTGATCCCTCTCAAGCTGCTCCATTTTGATGATGCCGTTAATGTCACCCTGGGATTGCCAATTGTCCGAACCAGTGTTGATCACGGCACCGCCTACGATCTGGCCGGAAGCGGAACCGCCAACACTGCGAGTCTGGTCGCCGCCTTGAAAATGGCGGAACATATGGCTGACAATTGAGATAACTGCCCAAACCTTCTCCATAAAGGAGAAGGTGGCTGAAAGTCGGATGAGGGGGAGCATTCGATCTACACCGTTACGACCTCCCCTCACCCTAGCCCTCTCCCTTATGGAGAGGGGATATTTGAAGATATAGTGGAAGATTGAAAATGATGATTGATAAAATTAAAATTCGCGGCGCTCGCGAACATAATCTGAAAAATATTGATATCGATATTCCCCGCGATCAGCTAGTGGTTATCACCGGGGTTTCCGGTTCCGGCAAAAGCACTCTGGCGTTTGATACCATTTATGCTGAAGGGCAACGTCGCTATGTTGAAAGTTTGTCCGCCTATGCGCGGCAATTTCTGGAGCAGATGGAGAAACCGGATGTTGATCAGATTGATGGTCTCTCCCCGGCAATCTCCATCGAGCAGAAAACCACCTCCAAAAATCCCCGTTCAACGGTTGGTACCGTTACCGAAATCTACGACTACTTACGCCTTCTCTACGCTCGGGTGGGACAAATTCTCTGTCACCGCTGCGGCAACCCGATACGTTCGCAAACGGTTGAACAGATGGTTGATCAGGTGATGGAGTTTCCAGAAAAAACTAGATTAATGGTGATGGCTCCGATTGTCCGCAGTCGTAAGGGAGAATACCGCAAGGAGATGGCTCAATTACAGGCCGACGGTTTTGTCCGTATCCGGGTCGACGGTGAAATGTATGAACTGGGCGATAAAATTGAACTGGACAAGCAAAAAAACCATACTTTGGAAGTTGTTGTTGATCGTCTGGTGATGAAAGATGATATTCAATCACGCCTTGCTGACTCAATAGAAACAGCACTACGCTTAGCCGATGGAATGGTCCGGATCGAAATCCCGGATGGTGAGAGCAAACTGTTTTCGGCAAGCCATGCCTGTATTGATTGTGGCCTCTCTTATCCAGAGGTTTCGCCGCGAATGTTCTCCTTCAACAATCCCCATGGTGCCTGTCCAGATTGTAGCGGCCTTGGCACCACGATGTATTTTGACCACGAGCAGGTGGTACCAAATCCTGAATTTTCCTTACGCGACGGCGCGATTGTCCCTTGGGATAGCCGCACCGGTTACTACTATCAAGCGCTACTGGAAGCCCTTTCGATCCACTATCAGTTTGATATCCGCAGTCCCTTTGCCAAACTGTCGGAACGGTTACAAAATATTATTCTCTATGGCTCCGGTGAGGAGAATGTACAGTTTTTCTACGATCAGGGTGAGCGCCGCCATTTCTACGAGAAACCTTTTGAGGGGGTAATCCCCAATCTACAACGTCGCTACCATGAAACCGATTCAGATACGGTCAGAGACAACCTGGAGCGGTTCATGAGCATCGTCCCCTGTCAGAGCTGCGAGGGGGGACGATTGCGCCCTGAGGCACTGCACATTACCGTTGGAGAAAAGAACATTCAGCAGGTGACCGATATGTCGATTGCCGATGCAGAGGCGTTCTTTCGCAATCTGGTTCTGTCTGACAAAGATATGGAGATCGCCCGACGGGTTCTCAAAGAGATTCGTGAACG
>JASJGT010000056.1:0-6097 GCA_033791405.1 Desulfuromusa sp. | reverse complement strand
GCATCGGATGCCTCAGGCCGGCCCAACCGTTAAAATCGCCAACCACTGAAACTCGTTCAGCCGATGGTGCCCAAACGGCAAACAGAACCCCGTCAATTCCATCCACTTGCCGGGGGTTAGCTCCCAGGATATCGTAGAGATTCCAATGCTGTCCTTCTGCGAACAAGTGCAGATCTATCTCCCCAACTTGAGGTAAAAAAGTGTAAGGAGAGGTCACTCGGTTGACTTGACCCGATGCTTCGACCCACTCTACCCAGTAATGGACGGGGAGAAACTGTTTTTGCTCCTCACTGAGGGTCGCGATGAACATGCCGCTATTGTTGAGCGGTTGTAAAGCAATACCACCTTCAAGGGTTGCCGAGGTTGCCGTAGGGAGCCAGGCTCGCACTACCCAGTGATCGTCTCGGGGATGGCAGCCCAGCACGACAAAAGGATCATGGTGGCTTCCTTGCTGCAAGGATTTAAGATCGTAATCATCTGTGGTTAGATAATGAGTTTTCATCTAGATGTTACCTCTGCTGCTAGAGCGTTGATTTCGTTCCAAATTGTTCCGTATTTTTTCGGTCAATTGTGCAGAAACCTGATCCCAGGAAAACTTCCAGACCCAGTTGTTTTCTGTTGTCCCGGGGGTGTTGGTGCGGTGTTCTCCATCCAGAGCTAACCAGTCCTGCATCGGGATGATAGCTGTTTGTGCCACGGATTGTAGTGCTGCTTCAATCAGTGGCCAAGGGATGGCTCCCGCATCCTGTGGTAGTTGCTGTAACACTTGATGCTGTAGTTTAGAATCGAGGGAATTGAACCAGCCACAGGTGGTATTGTTATCATGGGTGCCGGTATAAACAACCGAATTCTCAATTTGGTTGGAGATGTTATGAGGGTTGTCAGCATCGCCACTAAAGCCAAATTGTAATACTGACAAACTTGGCAGACCAAAATCATCACGGAGTGCCACAACTTCTGCGTTGATCACCCCTAAATCTTCGGCGACAAACGGCATATCTGGAAAATCGTCACGCAAGGCTTCTAACAACTGGCGCCCTGGAGTTTCTACCCATTGACCTTCGACCGCGGTGTCTGCGGTCGCTGGGATCTCCCAGAGAGCCTGTAATCCGCGGAAATGGTCGATTCTTACCAGATCAAACTGACGCAGAGTACTTGCCATCCGTGTTCGCCACCAGGCAAATTGGTTGCTCTCCATTTTATCCCAATTATAGTGGGGATTGCCCCAGCGCTGACCCGTCTCCGAAAAATAGTCGGGTGGAACCCCGGCCACCACCGTTGGCTGTAGCTGTTCATCAAGTTTAAACAATCCGGGTTGAGCCCAAACATCAGCGCTATCGTAAGAAACTGCAATGGGGAGATCACCAAACAGAATAATCCCTTGCTGATGAGCGATCATTTTTATCTCTTGCCAACGTTGAAAGAGCAGATACTGTTGCCGTTTCAGGTCGCGCAACCGCTCCTCATTTTTAGCGGAGAAATTCTTCAATGCTTCCTGATGCCGGTAGAGGTACGGGATTGGCCACTCTGACCAGGGCTGATTGTTGTAGCTTTCACGCAAAGTTACAAACAGGGCATAATCATCAAGCCAAGCACTTTCATTTTGGATAAAAGCAGAAAGTTTATCCTCATCCACCGTCATTGCTGAAAGAGCCGCTGGCAACAACGCCGGATTGAGTGCGTGGGCAGAATAGGCCTGATAGGGAGATAGGTCACGGTGGGGTGCCCCAAGTGGCAACATTTGCCAGACACTTAACCCCGCTTGAGCCATCCAGTTGAGAAAAAGCTCAACGTTCTCATCAAGAACCCCTTGTGGTAACGCTGTGGGATGCAATAAAACACCGGCTCTTCTCATCTTATTTATTCCTGCTGTAATCATAGTCGATCAAGTTTCAGTTTCTCCGCATGGTTCCTGCATTTTCATCTATGTCACCACCACCATGAGAGATCGGATTTTTCAACTTCTGCGGTGGGATTTTTTCCATAAGTTGATAGAGTCGGATCAAATGACGACGAAACAGTTGATCAAAGTCCCGGACGCTGGTAGAGGGATTGTAATCACCAAACCACCAGAACCAGTCGGAACCTTCACATACCGCCAGTTGCCGCGCCAATTCGATCCTTTTATCCGTCGGTAATGTTTCAGACTTAATGACTCGGTCATAACAGTTCTTGGCTTCAACCAGTAGATCCCAAGCCGCATTTTTATCCTTATCACCAATCCAAGTAGAAAATGATCCGTAAACCCAGCTGCCAGCTTTAAGGACAGGGAGTTCTCCAACTGGAACACTATTCGGCATTTCAACAACATCGTTGAATGTTGTCATCTCCAAATGGGGATGATCGGTCAAATTCTGATAGAGAGCCTGAAGGAAATGGAATCCGTTATCGGGATAATATTCCCAGGCATTTTCCCCATCGAGAATGACGGTCACCACTTGAGATCCTGATTTTTGTTTCAGAAAACCAGCGATATTTTTGAGGTGTTGACAAAAATCATTGGCAGCATCTTTGGCGTTCCAGTCTTTGTATTGAAAGCCGATCAGATCGGAAAGTCCGTCATCGCGAAAGAAAACAGCACCCTTTTGGGGCGGATTGACCAGGGGTTGATAGAGCATCTTTTTATGCTCCATTTTTTTCGCCCCCACTTTGGAGGCTTCGCATGACCCTCGCCACACCCCTTCCCCGGACGCGGTCCAGGCGAGATTGAACTCATCAAGCAACTCCAGGGAGGCGCTACTGATCCCCCCCTCTGACAACCACACGCCACGTGGAGGGACACCAAAGTGCTCTTCGAAAACGTCAAGCCCTCGGCGTAGATGCCATTTAGCCCTCTCTAAACCACCGGGGTAATTGGAATGTTTGGGAAGGGGGGCTTCGGGTTGGGCATCATGCATAGCGGAAAAATCGAGTAACAGCGGCACGATGGGATGACCATAGGGAGACATGGAGAGTTCGATACGACCAGCTTCCATCAGGGCGCGATAGCGGGGGATGATCCCTTCGATGATATCGGCCATCAGTTCGACCAACAGAATCTGGTCGTCTTTGGTGAAGTTATTTTTGCGCGCCATCAGCTGAGTCGCCCGGGAATCATTTTGAACGATACTGGCTCCCAGCCAGGCGAGATGATACCACATGAGCAGGTCGGTAAAGAACTGTGGGCAGAGATAATTAATCCGGATTGCATCGAGTTCACCATTGGAATACTGCTCCAGAGCGATATCCACCAATGTTCGAAATGGGGTATGACGATCGATGGTCGTCGCTGCATTAATCCGCTGGCAAGCCAGGATAATTTCAGCCCGTGCTTCTGGTTCATCTGGAATCGGTAACTGACCCGAAACGAGATTAAGCAGGGGATCATGCATTGCCACACCCTCTTGCAGCCAGTTCCGCATCTGATGAGCATAATCATCCAACTGTTCCAGAAGAACCGGAGCAAAATTGACCACTGCCCGGGCTTCTGGAAAAGATTCCAGATGGGCAGCCATATCAGCGTAATCCTTGATGGCGTGGAGATAAACCCAAGGCAAACGGTAGGTTCCATCCAATCCGTCGCGGTAATATGGTTGGTGCATATGCCAGCAAAGTACAACTTTGATTTTATTAGTCATGATAGTGGTTCACTCCTCGTAATCAATTACGAGAACAGGGTTGATAAAAATAATAGCGACTATTCTGTAAACCAGGACAGTCCAGAGTTTGTTCTGCCCCTACGTTCAGGACTAGCCAGTTGTTTGGAGACCAGCAGTGCCCCCTTGAGACCCACCAGATCATCCATGACGAGATGAATCGGCATTTTTTCTACCATAGCACGCATCTTCCCCCGATCGAGAAAGTGGGCGGTGAACGCAGTCGTCGTCATCCAGCGAGCGATCTTGGCACCGATACCCCCGGCAATATAGATCCCTCCATATGCAGGCCATAACAGCGCAAGATTGCCAACAAAATTACCGTAAATGTTGACAAAGGTGTTCATCGCATTAGAGGCTACGGCATCATTGCTTTCTGCTAAAACATGGATTTCGGCAGCTGTCAGGCGTGGAGCTGTTTTCTCGCTATGCTGTTGCTTAAAATAGAACTGGTACAAACTTTCCAGACCACTTCCGGAGAGCAGATTTTCATAGGTCACACGGGTTTGGTGGCGCTGAAACCAGTGACGCAGTTCCTCCTGTTCGTTATTCAGTGGGGCAAAATCCAAATGGCCAGCTTCAGAAGGTTGCGGATAAAAATGACCCGATTGCTGATATATGGGAGCAACCCCTAGACCGGTTCCAGCGCCAATAACCAGCCGGTTGCCTTTTTTATCAAAAGCCCCTTGATGCAGGCAGATCAGATCCTGCGATTGCAAGAGGTTAACACCCAGGGCGACCGCGTGAAAATCATTGATCAGCTTCACCTGTTTAATCGGTAGTAACTCCTGCAGCTCGTAACGAGAGATAACCCATGGAAGGTTGGTCAGGGAAACTTTTCCAGCCGCGACCGGCCCGGGTAAACCAAAACAGGCGTAATCGACTTGGGTAATTTTCTGGTCACGAAGCAATGTTTCCAGCAGAAGCGGAAATGAAGTAAATTGCGAACTGGAATAATAACAAGGTGTTGCGATGCAATCAGGGTTGTCAGTGTTCAACCATAGAAACCGTGACGTTGTCCCTCCCACATCTCCCGCTAATAATATCATGATAGAGGTTTATTCCAATTTTGAGCTGATAAGTGGTAACTCAAGCATACCCTCCCGGTTGCCCCAACATTTCTCGCGTTACCAGAACAACCCCCTTATCGGTGATACGGAAGCCGTTTGCCTTATCCTGCTCGGTATCGTAGCCAATGACCGTTCCTTCTGGTATTTCACAACCCCGGTCGATAATCGCTCGTCTTATTTTGCAATGCCGATGGACAATGACCTGCGGTAAGATGACAGTCTCTTCAATCGTTGAATAGGAATGGACCCGGATATTTGAGAACAGCAGGGTTTTCTTCAAATGTGATCCCGAGATAATACAGCCACCAGACACTGTGGAGTCTACAGCCATGCCGCGTCTATCGTCATCATCAAAGACAAATTTTGCTGGTGGCAGATGTTCCTGATAAGTCCACATCGGCCACTGGGGATCATACAAATTTAGTTCTGGTTCCGGGGAGATAAGTTCCATATTGGCTTCCCAGAAGGCATCCAGAGAACCAACATCACGCCAGTAGGCCAGCTCGTTTGTCTCTGGATCCCGAAATGGGTAGGCGTGAACATTGTGATTTGCGACGATTGAAGGGATGATATCCTTGCCGAAGTCATGGTCGGAGTCAGGGTTTTTGCCATCTTTTTGCAACAGGTCAAAAAGAAAATCGGTATTGAAGATGTAATTCCCCATCGAAGCGAGAGTAACACCGGGTTGGCCGGGGATTTCAGATGGATGTTCCGGTTTTTCATCAAAACGCAAAACACGGCTATCTTCATCAACAGTCATTACCCCGAAGGCACCGGCAGCTTCCTCAACGGGAACTTCCAGACAGGAAACCGTCATCTCCGCGCCACTTTCAACATGTGCCAACAACATCGGACGGTAATCCATCTTGTAAATATGATCGCCCGACAGAATCAAGACATACTTGGGCTTTTCCGCCCTGATGATATCAAGGTTCTGATATATGGCATCCGCAGTTCCTTGATACCACTCTTCAGAGAAGCGTTGTGAAGCAGGTAAAATTTCGACAAATTCACCCAATTCTTTTTTAAAGTGAGTCCAGCCTCGAACCAGGTGGCGAATCAAGGAATGTGATTTATACTGGGTAAGAACCCCAATGCGGCGGATCCCGGAATTCACACAGTTGGAGAGTGGAAAATCGATAATACGATATTTGCCACCGAAATAAACTGCGGGCTTGGCTCGCCATTCGGTCAATTCATGCAGCCTGCTTCCCCGTCCTCCAGCTAAAACCAGGGCAAAAGTGTCTTTCACTAGATGGCTGACATAGCGATAAACGATATGACGATCAGGATTTTTTGGCATGACCTCCCCCTTATTGATTGAAAAGAACATAAAAATCGAGTTTTATAGATAACCATTTGATATTATTTGTATATTTCCAAAAAAACAAT
>JASJGT010000055.1:0-3300 GCA_033791405.1 Desulfuromusa sp. | reverse complement strand
GCCATTGTTGATCAGTTTCGCTCCCGTACCGGTAATCGTCCATCGGTTGCTGTGGAACAACCTGATGTGCGGCTTAATCTCCATATTTTCAAGGATCAAGCAACCTTGAGTATTGATCTCTCGGGAGACAGTCTCCATCGGCGCGGCTATCGAATTGACGGAGTGCATGCACCGTTGAAAGAAAATTTGGCAGCGGCAATTCTGATCCGTGCTGACTGGTCTGAAATCTGTGCTGCAGGTGGAGCTTTGGTTGATCCACTCTGTGGCTCAGGGACGCTTCCTCTGGAGGCTGGATTGATAGCAACCGATACTGCACCAGGATTGTTGCGAAGCTACTTTGGTTTCTTTGGCTGGAAACAACATGCTGCCGATCTCTGGAATGATCTGATAGCGTCTGCCAGGCAACGACAGCTGGTGGGACAAGCGAAGAAAATAGCACCGATTGTCGGTTATGATAACGACAGCCGGGCGGTCAAGGCTGCCTGGCAGCATGCACAGAACGCCGGTTTGGATAAGATTATCCACTTCGAAAGACGCACCCTCCGTGAATTTACGGTCCCAGAGGGTTGTGAAGCTGGGCTGCTGGTCGCTAACCCACCCTATGGCGAGCGTCTCGGGATCGCTAGTGAACTGCCCTCATTCTATAATCTGCTCGGCGAAAAGATGGTGCAACAATGCTCTGGTTGGAAAGCGGCAGTGATTACCTCAAGCCCACAATTGGGGCGCAGTATTGGGTTACGAGCGGGGAAAATTAATGTCCTTTATAACGGGGCGTTGAAATGTCAGCTGCTCCAGTTTGAACTCAATGCCACCAACCGTTGGCAGTCCCTTGAAGAGGGTGCGGGGAAAGCGGTCAAAAAAATTCTTTCTCCCGGAGCTGAAATGTTCGCTAACCGCTTACGCAAAAACCTCAAAAAGCTGAAAAAATGGGCGGCTCGTGAAAACATAGATTGTTATCGACTCTACGATGCCGATCTCCCTGAGTATGCGGTTGCAGTGGATATCTATGGTGATGAAGTCCATCTGCAGGAGTATCGTGCGCCTAAGGAAATTGATGAACATAAGGCAGCTGAGCGGTTGCGTGAAGTGCAGGATGCTCTGCCGCTGGTGCTGGATCTGACCCCGGATAAAATTCACTTGAAGGTTCGTCAGCAGCAAAAGGGGAGCGGACAATATGAAAAACAGGCACGTCGAGGGGTTCTCAAAGAAGTTCAGGAAGGAAATTGTCACTTTCTGGTTAATCTGACCGATTATCTTGATACCGGGTTATTTCTTGATCATCGTCCGACCCGGAAGCTAATTCAGAAACTGGCCGATGGCACTCGCTTTCTCAATCTGTTTGCCTATACCGGTGCAGCGACCGTACATGCTTTGATGGGTGGCGCAATCACAACGACAACCGTCGATATGTCAAAGACTTACCTGGCGTGGGCAGAAAAAAATATTGCACTGAATCATTTTGATCCAAAGGATGAGGAACTGATTCAAGCCGATTGTCTGTCTTGGCTCGATACGGCAACAGAACAATATGATCTGATTTTTCTCGATCCTCCGACCTTTTCCAATTCCAAGGGGATGGATGCGACCTTTGATGTGCAACGTGACCATGTTGATCTGTTACACAAAACAGTTCGATTGCTGGCTCTGGGGGGAACTTTGATTTTTTCCAATAACCTGCGTAAGTTCCGGATGGATCATGATTCTTTGCCAGAAATGACTATTGAAGATATCAGCACAAAAACAATCAGTCTAGATTTTGAACGTCACTCGCGTATCCACAACTGCTGGCTGATCAGGAGGTCTTGAGGTGTTTCAACTTGATCCGCGCTTACAGGCCGATACCATCGTGCTGGGTGATCTTCCTTTGTGTCGCCTGTTGTTGATGAACGATGCGACCTATCCCTGGTTTATTCTTGTTCCGCGGCGGGTAGCGGCCACAGAAATCTACCAACTTGAAGAATTGGATCAACAACATCTCTGGCAGGAATCAGCAATTGTTGCTCGTTGGATGGCAACAACCTTTGAATTTGATAAACTGAATATTGGTGCATTAGGTAATGTTGTCAGTCAACTTCATCTGCATCATGTTGGGCGGCGAATCGGTGATCCCACCTGGCCTGGTCCGGTCTGGGGGCAGCATCCTCCGCAACCCTATGGTATGGTAGCAATAGAAAAGATCAAACAACAGGCTAGCGCAAATCTGGCCGCATATCTGGGAGAAAAACGATGAAACAATCTCTGTTTACGTGGGGTGGACTTTTATTGATAATTCTGTTGGCCGGTTGTTCTGTCACGACCCGCGAAGTTGGATCCGATGAAAAAGTGATTTACGATGAGGGTTACCATTTCTCAGATAAAAAGGCGATTGTCGATGATATGGTTAAATCGCTTCTGTCCAAACATCCCCTGTTGCGGGCGACTGATCGTCCCGTTGTGATCGTTTATGGGATTGCCAATCGAACTAGCGAACACATCAGCACCAGTGCCATGACTGATGACATGCGCCAGAGCCTGCTGAATTCCGGTCGGGTTCGCTTTGTCAATGAAACCCAGCGCAAAAATATTGAGCGTGAAACCAGTTACCAGTATGGCGGCAATGTTGCTGCCGAAACCCGGATTCAAAAAGCACGTCAGGTCGGAGCTCAATATATGCTGACCGGAACGTTGCGCTCGATTGAAAAGAAGCAACCGCGCCAGTTCCGGCTGAAGAAGAAAACTTTGATGTATTACAGCCTGAATATGGAACTGACCGATATTCAAACCGGACTCATCGAATGGGCTGACAGTACCGAGGTGATCCGTGAGGCATCCAAGCCGTTTATCGGTTGGTGATGTCGGTCTGGATATTTCTATGCTGATTTCTCTCCTGCAAGCCGGGTTCGGGTGTTTCCGCCGACCCGGCTTCCGTTTTTTTGTCCTGTTTTTCTTTCTGCTCTGCTTGAATGGCTGTGCTGGCAGGCTGAACAAGGCCAGTGATCACTATTACGCCGGCGATCCGCAACAGGCTTTGGAGCTGCTCGAACGGGGAGATCATCTTGGCAAGCGCAATCAGCTCTTGTTTTTTCTGGAAAAAGGGGTGGTGTACCATCAGTTGGGGAGCTATCAGGAGAGTATTAACCAATTGTTGCAAGCTGCGCGGCTGATTGATCAATTTGAGATGCTCAGTGTCACTGAACAGGCCGGTTCACTGGTTACTAATGAATGGATGACCCGCTATAAAGGAGAGTACAGCGAACGGCTTTGGGTGCACAGCTACTTGATGATGAATTATCTCCTGCTCGGGCAGTATGATGATGCTCT
>JASJGT010000054.1:0-3061 GCA_033791405.1 Desulfuromusa sp. | reverse complement strand
CGCCAAAGGAACCGATTATGTCCGTATCCGCCCCGGTACCGATGTAGCGTTTATGATGGGTCTTGTCAATGCGGTTATTACTAACGGCTGGGAGGACAAAGAGTTTATCAGAACCCGTGTTTCCGGGTATGAAGAGACGGTTGAAGTTGCTGCTCATTACACACCGCAAGTTGTGGAAGATATTACCGGTATTCCTGCGTCAGAGGTTACCCGAATTGCTGAACTACTCGCGACAAACAGGCCAACCAGTCTGACGTGGTGCATGGGTGGTACTCAGCATTCAATCGGTTCTTCCATTACCAGGGCTTTCTGTATTCTGCAGCTCGTTCTTGGCAACATGGGTAAATCTGGAGGCGGGACAAATATTTTTCGTGGTCATGATAACGTCCAAGGGGCGACTGACATGTGTGTTCTATCAGACAATTTACCGGCCTATTACGGTCTTTCTGATGGGGCATGGAAGCACTGGTGCAGAGTCTGGGATGTTGACTATGATTGGATGGTCGGACGTTTCCCTGCAAAAGAATGGATGAATAAAAAAGGTTTCACTCTAGCCAGATGGTATGAAGGTGTGCTCGGCGAAGAGAAAATTGAATCCCCAACTCCGATTAAAGCAATGATCCAATGGGGATGTGGCTCTAATTCTAATTCTCAATATAACAGGGTGGTTAAGGCCTTAAATATGCTTGAATTGCTGGTAATAGTAGATCCTTTCCCGACTATTGCTGCAGCTGTCACAAAAACCGACAATGTGTATATCTTGCCGGGTGCCAGCCAGTACGAGACATCCGGTTCAGTAACTTCCACATCACGCCAGATTCAGTGGCGTCATAAGGTTGTAGACCCAGTTTATGATAGCAAGGATGACTATCAGGTTATGGAACTGCTAGTGAAAAAGCTCGGTTTTGCCGATGAGTTCTATAAAAACATCAAACAGACCCCTGAGGATATAACCCGTGAGCTTGGTTCCGGTTCATTGACCATTGGCTACAATGGTCAAACACCTGAACGTATAAAAAAGCATATGGAAAACTGGCACACCTTCGATATAGATGATCTGCAGGCAAAAGGTGGCCCATGTGATGGTGAGTATTATGGGATGCCTTGGCCATGTTGGACCGATGAACACCCCGGTACTCCGATTCTCTATGATATCTCAAAACCGGTGGCAGAAGGTGGTTTACCGTTCCGTAATCGATTCGGAGTAGAGAGGACATACGAAAGTAGCGGACGTACCGAAAATCAGTTGGCCGCAGAAGGTGTGTATAATCCCGGTAGCGAAGTTGAAGGGGGATATCCTGAGTTTAAGGATGTTGTTCCTGGCACTAACTGGAAAACCGACCTTTCCCAGAAGACTTTAAAAGATGCGATAGCCCGCGGAATGGCGCCGTTTGGAAACGCCCGTGCCCGTTGCGTTGTCTGGAATTTTCCGGACAAGGTACCGATTCATCGAGAACCGTTGCATTCGCCACGCCCGGATTTGATTGCAAAGTATCCAACGTATAAGGATAAACCTGATCACTTCAGGGTTCATACTAAGTATGAAAGTGAGCAGAATCCCGATCTGGTGAAAGAGTATCCTATTGTTATCACGACAGGACGTGTTGTTGAACATATGGGAGGTGGTGCCGAGACCAGAAGCAACAAATATCTCGCTGAATTGCAGCCGGAAATGTACGTTGAGATCAATCCGCGTCTGGCCAATAATCTTGGAATTCGCAAAGGCGACATGGTGATAATCGAATCGCCCGAGGGAGCTAAGATCAAAGTCAGGGCCAAATTCACAAAGCGTGTTGATGAAAAGACAATCTTCCTGCCATTTCATTTTGCAGGTACCCTGATGGGCGAGTCCTATGAAAAGGATTACCCCGATGGACATGCACCGTTTACTCTTGGTGATCCGGCTAATACCGTCACCAATTATGGTTATGACATAGTCACTCAGATGCAGGCTACTAAAGACGGTCTTTGTAAAGTCAGCCGTGCGTAATCAACGTGAATGAGGAGGAATGAAAAATGGCAAGAGTAAAATTCTTATGTGACGTTGAACGCTGTATTGATTGTGGTGGTTGCGTGGTAGCTTGTAAAGAGGGTCACCATGTGCCGGTTGGCGTCAACCGTCGCCGGGTTATAACTTTAAAGGAGGGGGAACCTGGGGAAAAATCTATCTCGGTCTCCTGTATGCATTGTGCAGATGCTCCATGCATCGCGGTCTGCCCGGTTGATGCGATCTACCAGCGTGCAGATGGCATAGTGCTGGTGAGTAAGAAAACCTGTATCGGTTGCGGTTATTGTTTTATGGCATGTCCCTTCGGGGCTCCTCAATTCCCTGGGGGGAATGTGTTTGGAGCCAGAGGGGCAATGGACAAGTGCACCTTTTGCGCTGGTGGTCCTGAGGAAAATTTCAGTGCCGAGGAGAAAAAACTGTATGGCCAGAACCGTATAGCTGAGGGAAAAGTTCCGCTCTGCTCTGGTATGTGTGCTACAAAGGCACTGCTCGCCGGTGACGCCGATGTGGTTGCCGATGTCTACCGGGAACGCGTCTTTAAACGAGGTTCAGGAGTTAACGCCTGGGGTTGGTCCAAAGCAGATAAGCAATAGATAAACAGAAATTGCCTTACGCATAACTGAACTCTCCAGCCTCTGAAAACAGCCACGAGGCTGGAGTATCCTTTATCAGGAGTACAATATGCATAAATTTCTTCGATCTGTGTTCCTGCTCACAGTTGTTCTTGTGGTAGGATTTGCTGTTTTTGTTTTTGCCCAGAATGGTCATGGGCTTGCTGGCCTTTCTGAGGGGTCCCTATCTGATTATTACCACGCACTTATAGGTACAATTACCGGCAACTGGCAGGGATACGGTCAACTCTTTACCACCGTGCAGGGACAATGGTTTTTGAAAGCCTTTCTCATCATAATCATAGCTGTTCCCGGAGTTTTCTTGCTTCATTATCTGGTTATTGGTGCCAAGCATTTTGATCACGATGGCGAGCAAATATTGTTTTTTCCTCTGTATACAAGAGTTGTACATTTTGTAGCAGCACTCAGTTTTTCTCTATTG
>JASJGT010000053.1:0-6559 GCA_033791405.1 Desulfuromusa sp. | reverse complement strand
AGCTGTCAAGTCATGACCGGAATAATGGATAATTGCCAAGCATTTTCTATTGTCATCAACAGCAAGATCGATCTGATGAATTTGACTGGCATAAACAGTGGAATTGATAATGTTACGCAGTTGTGTCAGAAGACTATTTAATTCAGGAGCACTGATTGGGCAGTGATCTATGGGGACTACAAAGTGGCTTTTCGGTCGATAAAAGCCTGTAACAAATCCGGCAGCAGAATTGTAACATTTAACCTGTACCCGACTACGGTAATTCCACTCATTAATAGCGGGGACAATTTGTTTTATTTTATCGCCATCGACCCGACACTGCCGGATCAACGATTCGCGGAAAAGAGTTTCTTTCCACCCTAACTGTTCAGAGTAAGGAAGATGCTGCCACTGACAACCGCCACAAACTCCAGCAACCGGACACTCTGGTTGTCGGCGTAGTGGAGACGGCTGTATCATTTCAATGATTTCAGCTTCCAGAAAATTCTTTTTGACTTTATTTATCCGGCAGCCGACAACATCACCGACTGCCGTATGCGCAATAAAGACAACCCACCCCTGGTGACGTGCCAAGCCTGCTCCACCGTTAACCATAGTTTCTACAGAGAGGGGTGAAATAATTTCACCAACCTTGAGCTGTCTCTGGATAGACAAGACTATCCTTTGACCTGATCAGATAAAAAGCGATCTTCTGTAAAATTTAAAGTAGCAAAGTAATCGTCGAGGGTTTCTTCCCGTCGAATTAACTCCACCGACCCGTCAGCTCGCAGCAACAATTCTTTGGGGCGTAATTTGGCATTATATTGAAATCCCATGGCATGACCATGTGCGCCTGTATCGTGAATCACTAAGATGTCACCTTCATCAATCTTTGGCAGTTCACGCTGAACCGCAAATTTATCATTATTTTCACAGAGAGAGCCTGAGACATCATAAATATGATCTTTAGCAGCATTCTCTTTACCTACCACATCAATATGGTGGTAAGCACCATAAAGGGCAGGTCTCATCAATGCCGACATGCAAGCATCTACACCAATATATTTACGGTAAATATCTTTATGATTAATTGCAGAAGTAACCAGTGCTCCGTGTGGTCCAGTCATAAATCGACCGCTTTCCATATACATGCGGGGGACATAACTATGTTTTTTCCGGAAGGCACTAAATAATACTTCAATCTCAGACGCCAGAGAATCAATATCCATAGGGTTTTGTTCTGGCTGATAGGGAATCCCAAAACCACCACCAATATTGATAAATTCGAACTTAATCCCTAATTCGGATTCAACGAGTTCGGAAATTTCCAGCAACATTCTGGCAGTTTCAACCATGTAGCTGTAATCGAGTTCATTCGAAGCCACCATTGTATGCAGACCAAACCGTTTTGCACCACGTTGCTGAGCCAAACGATAAGCATCAACAACCTGCTCATGACTGAGACCATATTTAGCTTCTACCGGATTACCAATGATCACATTACCGGTACGTCTTGGGCCCGGGTTATAGCGAAAGCAGATCAGCTCAGGGAACACCGGGACTTTTTCAATCAATGAGATATCGTCAAGATTAAGGACACAGCCCCCCTCTTCTGCTGCAATATGGAATTCAGCCTGATCGGTATTATTTGAAGTGAACATGATCTCTTCACCCCGTGCACCAATTTGGCGACTTAGGCGAAGTTCGCCGATAGAACTGCAATCAAATCCAAATCCCATATCAAACATCAATTTGAGAATAGCTGGATTCGGAAGAGCCTTAACAGCATAGTACTCACGAAAACCTTCAACTCCAGAAAAAAGCTGTTTAAGAGCTTCTCCCGTTTCACGGATACCTACCTCATCATAAATATGAAAAGGGGATCCATAATGTTCTACTAACTGTTCTGTAATAGGGAAAAGACGATCTTTAAAGCTCTGTGACATTGGCATATTATTGCTCCTGAATTATGATGATAAGCGGTTTAAGTCTATTTTTCTGGTTTCTTTAATTGTATTCAAAACAATACTGGTTTTAGTCTGTTGCACTCCACTCAGGGAACATATTTCTTCAGCGAGAACTCGACCTAATTCAGCATTGTCGGCAACCCGTAATTTCAGCAAATAACCGTCATCACCAGCAACCTGATGGACATCCTGAACTCCGGTTACCCTGGATAATTCCTGAGCCAGGTCAGCTCGACAGGAAGATTGTAGTGTTACTTGTACAAATGCCATTAAACCCTGGTGAAAAGGGTGTGGGTTCAAACGAACTTCATACCCTTCAATAATGCCACGATCTTCAAGTTTACGAATCCGTTCCAAAACTGCCGAAGGAGCCATGCCAACTTGACGAGCAACTTCAGCATTGGGAATTCGTGCTTTTTTCTGAAGTATCTGCAGTATTTTATGGTCTATATCGTCGATCATTCTTTTTATATCCATAATTGGAGAATATCATTCATTTTGAAGATAATGTCAACCGATAGAGTCATGTTTTTTTTATTTTAGTGCGGTTGGGCTCAATAAAATGAACTGAAGAATGGCGGGCGGTAGAACAAATTTATAGAGAAAACGGAACTGTCAGAAACAATCAGACAACACCCAAAACTTTAGAAATCAGATAACCAGAGTAACCAAGATAAATAGTCAACAGCAGTACACCTTCGACACGAGAGAGTTGTCTTTGTCCCCCATCACCAACTCGCACTAGGAACAGAGCCAGGGTCAACAACCCCATGAGGAGAGAATCGCGATAAAGGACTTCAGGACTGATCTCCAATGGGTGAATGACTCCTGCAATTCCTACGACAGCTAATGTATTAAAAAAATTTGAACCAATGACATTGCCTATCGCCAGATCATGTTCACCCTTACGGATTGCCGCTAAGGTAGAAGCTAATTCCGGTAAAGAGGTTCCAATTGCAACCACGGTCAAACCGATAATCAGATCACTCACCCCGAATCCTCGGGCAATTTCAACAGCCCCCCAGACCAAAATCCGTGAACTGACAACCAATAGAACTATGCCGACCAAAAGCCATGCTAGAGCTGACCTCTGGGACAGTGTATTATCCTCCAACATGACGTCAACACCATCTGCCAAGCTGTCTTTGCGTTGCCGTAAAGCAAGCCGGATCGACCATCCCATAATAATAGAAAAAACAATCAACAAAATCCAGGCATCGACTCGACCGAGATGCAGATCAAACAAAAGACCTACACCCAGAAGCGTCACCGCAAGGAGAACCGGCAATTCTTTACGCAGCACACTCGACTTGAGCGTGATAGGGGTTATCAACGCGGCGACACCAAGAATCAGAGCAATATTCGAGATGTTTGAACCATAAGCATTGCCAATCGCCAGTCCTGTATTTCCCTGCGAAGCAGAGATTGCAGAAACAACAAGTTCCGGTGCGGAAGTACCAAACCCGATCACCACCATCCCAATTAACAGTGGTGGCATGCCTGCGTATCGAGCCGTTGCAGCAGCCCCATCAACAAAACGATTGGCACTCCAGACCAGTAGGATCAACCCCCCAATAAGTGCAACAGCGGGTAGTGTCAATGACATAGCAAACCTGTATTGTTAAAGGGATAAAAGTACTTTGGGGACAGAATTGAAATTCTGTCCCCAACAAGGAAACCAGTGTAATTATTTGTTAAGAAAATATAAAACCCGAACCGGGTTTTAGCGCCGAGGAGCTCAGCCAAAAACAGGACTGCAAGCCTTCCTGGCCGCCAGTGCTTTTTGTCGTTGCTTCTCCAAATATAACTGATCCTGTTCAAGATGACATTTTTTATATTTGAGACCACTGTCACACCAGCAAAGATCGTTCCTCAGTGGCAATATCTCTGGTGGCGCCGGTCCAAGATCCTCTTTATCATCATTCTTAAATAAGCGGCTGAACAAACCCATACAAAAAAACTCCTCTGTAATAAATCGATAGACCAGAGGAAATATATAGAAAAACTCTCAGTTAAACAAGAGCTCTTTACCATGCACAATTGTCCATTACACATTGTACCCATGGGTAACGATAATAGAATATCAGGCGGTACGGTTATAATCCTTTTTTCTCAAACCAAACAAAGCAAGCAATTCCTATCAGAGTGAAAACAACTGCTATCGGCCAGGGCGACAAACCTAGAACTTGTGGCAAAGTGATCTTTCCATAAGCACCCCAAGTCAGGACAGTTTTCTTCAAGAATGGAAACATCTCAGCATATAATCCAGCACCAACCAGCATCCCAAGGATTGCCCAAAAAGCGTGTATCCGCCCCTCGCCAAGGGCTCCGACTGAAGTTCCTGGACAATATCCAGCAATTGCCCAGCCAATACCGAATAATAAACCGCCAATAATAATAGCACCAAGGTTCGTTGCTTTAACGCTCAGAGCAATCCAGCCGAGAGAATAACAAGCATATATTCCAACCATTCCTACAATTACCGCAGTTAACATAAACTTGATGATCGTCATGTCTTTCAGCAACATAAAGCCGACCTGTTTTTCAAAACGGAGCACTTCACCCTTCTGCAGCAAAAAACCAAACAGAATTCCGGTGATCAGTCCAATTACTTGTTCCATGATTGTCCCCCTGAGCCGTACAAAAACCGAGCAGTTACAATGCCACCAACAAGGAAGAATACCAGTGCCAATAAGCCACTAACAGACAGCTGCATATTTCCAGACAAGCCGTGGCCACTTGGGCAACCACCCGCCAATCGGGCCCCGAACAGTAGAATCACTCCGCCAATAAAGGCTCCACCAGCTCTAACCACAGAACTCGACCCAAAGCGTTGCTCCCAAATCGGGGGAACATTTTCAAATTTGAATGTTTTACCAAGCCGTGCAGAAATCAATGCTCCAGCAAATACACCAATAACAAAGAGCATTTGCCAATCAACTTTGACTTTCGTTTTGGCAAAATAGGTATTTTCAGCAACATGGTCAGCCGTAATAACCTTTTCAGCGTATCCTGCTACCCGAACAAAGGTGGTTGAAGCACCCAGGTATTTCGGCTTATCAATGACAATCGTTGTAACCAAGACAGACAGAACAGCTAAAATTCCCACCAGAGCTCCAGCGATATACGGGCTCCATCGTGAGGCGAACAAAGAGAGATTCATGCACGTATCCTTTCACTTATTTGTGACAAGTATTTATTCAGTTTTGCATATATGTAAATTTTCGCATTATCATAACTATAAAGGTCATCAAATGCAATAAAAACTCTTCTTGCCTGCAATAGCTTAATAGGACTTACGATACATCGTGTGATGACATTTTGGGCAAGGGGGAATTTTTGCCGTTTTTTTCATGTGGATTTCTTCGCCACACTCTTTACAAGTTAATGTTCCCGGGCTGGTGACCTCACCAGTTTTATACTCCAGTTGCTGCTCCGTTTTTTTTGCCCAATCAGTTAAAGTTTCAGCAGTGTTCGATAAGATCCGAGAAAAAATACTTTGCGCCCCCGCAGCAACCCGCTTGGGATCGACAGCCTTTTTGACACTGTCCTTCCCCTTGCCTGCACTATCAACAGTATGCTGGATATCGCGCTTTACAAACGCTGATATTTTTTCAGCCCGTTCCCTGGTGAAATCACCTGCCGAGGACAGGTCTTCCCCTGCCCTTTTTAACGCTTCATCCAGATTTTTACGGCCACTTCCCAGTAGCTCCTCTGTGCGTGAAATGATTTTTTCGTATAGACCCACATCTTCCTGCCCATTTTGTTGTTGATTATTTTCAGTCATGGCTCCGCTCCTTATTGTTTTGGACGAAGAAAGTTACTCAATATAAAGACTACCAGATTTTATGAGGAAGGGAGGAAACAATTGAAAAATAAGAGGCCTACGACTTTTTTTCTTCACCGGGTAAACACCCCAGGATGAAACCAACTAGTGCACCGAAAAGAGCCCCCGACCAGGGGCTTGCAGTGGCACCTCAGGTACTACCGGCACATTGTCCTAGATATCCTAACAATGCACCCAATAGTGCGCCGGCAGGTGTCGTTATGATGAGCTTGAGAAAAAGGTTATTCATTTACTGAGAAATCCACAGTTGTCAGTCATATTGGTAGCATCAATTTCAACTATTTTTTTCACCAGGCCTGATAGACATAAGTCCCAGAATCAAAACAGCAAAAGGGCCAATCACCAACCCGATTCCAAACCAGAGATAACAATTTTTGCCATTTCGTTTTGCAACAGAATAAGCAGCACAAGCAAACACCACCCACATAATCAAATAATTCATATTCAGACTCCACAAATAAAATCAAACCCCTAAACCGGAGCGACAGATTCAACCTATTACAAATGATAACAATAATGCAATTTTCTCTTGCAAAAATTTGAATAAGAATGAAAAGAACGGTATAATGTACATAACAGGAAAGGAGGAATGCCTATCGAAGATGACATAATGCAGTCGAGTAGGTTTTCCATTAATCCGGCGCCGCAGGGTTCTGGATAATCCCGTGAAGAGGATATATCATAATTAAGACAGAAGGCTCGCGCAACAGTGGCGAGCCTTTCACTGTATATTGGACAATTAACCGCCAGTAAACAGACCAAAAGC
>JASJGT010000052.1:0-5898 GCA_033791405.1 Desulfuromusa sp. | reverse complement strand
TTTCATCCCGGATTCGATTAAGCTGGTCGCAGGCAGAACCGGCCAGGAATACAATATCCGCAAAAAAAGGAAGGGGGCATTCTGGCAGGACCGCTATCATGCAACTGCCGTGGAAAGTAACCGCCATCTGCGCCAATGCATGGCTTATATCGACATGAACATGGTCCGTGCCGGCGTGGTGGATCATCCTGGAAAGTGGGAATGTTGCGGCTATAATGAAATCCAGAATCCCAGGACAAGGAAAGGAATTGTCGATTTTGATCGGCTGATGGGATTGCTGGGATTTGAAACCTATGAGCAGTTGAAACAAGCTCATTTCGAGTGGGTAGACAGTGCGATACAGGCTGAGAATAAAGGCAGGCAAGCCAAATGGACACAAAGCGTTGCGGTTGGCGGCGAGTCCTTCATCGAGAAGATCAAAGAGGCACTTGGTTTCAGGGCGAGAGGACGAAAGATCCGTCGCGCCGGCGATTCCTTTGAACTTCGGGAAGCCCTGAAACCATATGGCACAACGAATGCTTTGGCGTCTGGAAACACCTTTTTATGGGATCAATAACAACCGAGTTTAATCAGCCTGTATTGGCCTTTAAAAGGGTCGATTAAGGCCTCCATACAGGCACCTTTTTGACTCTTTTCATAAGTTTACAGTATGTTGCTGAGGCCCGACCCCATTTCACAACGGCTGGATCCGATATATTCACTATGGTCATTCCATGACGGACATTCCTTCAAATTCAGAAATTTTTGATATTTTAAATAAACTCAATGATGGCGAAGATGGAGTATGAAAATGCAATTAGAAAACACATATGCAAATTATGTCGACGATGAGGGCGCGGCTCAAATTCAAGCGCTCGAAAAAGAACTGGGCATGCGGGTTATGGCTTATGCCACACCGTCCGTGCCAGGTGATCTCTCTGCCGAACAGCTAAAGAGTGTTGAAGAACTTGAAATAAAGCTGTGCGTCAGACTGGTTGCCTATAAAAAGCATTAAATAATACTATCACCCCGGCGACAATGGAATAATCCTTTATATTCTGAGCTGTGCTAAAGGCTGGCAGAAAATAGGAGTGGGGGTCAGTCGGATCTGATTTTCTAATGAACAGCGTCTTTGTAGACGGATAATGTGCGTTCAAAAACACGCGGCCAGGTATAGTAGGATGCAATTTTTTCGGCTTGAGGATCACCAAAATCCGGAGATTTTTTTACAGCAGAAACCATGTTGAGAATGCTTGTGCACAATGCATTTTCTAACTCGGCCTCGTCTTTTTGATACGGTTGGTCAATGGTTTCAAGCGGCGGCAATTGAATCAGGTTAATCGTATCTCTATCTGCACTTCCAAAAATCTCATTGAAACCCGTCAAACTGGTGGTGATGATGCGGCATCCGGAGGCCAAGCCCTCGAAGAGCACGAGGGGGAGACCTTCAAAAAATGACGGCAGCACCTGGACATGAGCCTTTTTCATCAGTTCCGACAATCGACGGTGGGTTACGTAGCCGTGGTTGGTAACCTTGCGGCCCAATTTTTCCGCGAGGGCAATGCAGTCGTCAAATTCCGGTCCATTTCCGCTCCCCGCTATATGAAGGTGCCAGTCATGATGCTTAATTTTCATAAGGGATCTCAGCATCCAGGGAACGCCCTTGCTGCGGTTAAATTTGCCGGCGTAGAGGAGTTGAACGGTTCCGGCAGGGGATTTTGGCGAACGAGTAAACAATGCCTGATCGTATCCGCCGCCGACAACGACGATCTTATCTGACGGAATGCCATACAGACGGCTGATATCTGTTTTCTGATCGGATGTCAGCGCAATGATCCTGTCCAGGCGCCGGCAATAACGTCTGACATAACGTCTTATGTGGGGACAGTTATGGAATTGCCTCAGATCCGTGCCATGGCAGGTGGCCACTGTGGGTACATTCGGAAAAAGCTTCCTCACCAAGGCCGAGAGTAAAAAAAGGTGATTCGTGTGGATGATATCCGGATTAAATCGTTTTACGGCAGGTTGAAGCACTTGGGTGAATGCCGACTTATAGGCGGTCAGCCGCTTGCCTTTCAGCGCTTTGAAAAGTGAGCTGTGGTAGGGCATCACATCCGACATGCCGGTAACAGGGAAATTGAGCGACTCCGATTCAAATAAAACATAGGCGCCTTTGGTTTGATGAACATCCTGTGAGGGATGAATACTGCCGGCAGGGACCCCGGCAACCCTGTAATTTGAAAAACCGTATTTTTGAGATTCTCTGATAAGCGCCTCAAGATAGATCCCACTTCCGGTCATTTCCGGTCTCTGCCCGATAACATGCAGTATCCTAAGATGTGTCATATGCGGGTAAGATATCCTAAATTATGGCAGCAACTGATTAAATGGCTGTTGAACACGGTTAGCCCGTTTCAGATCCTTTATTTTTTAAACCTCCATAAGCCAACCGCCACGTTTTCGATAGTTTTGTTTTTCGTGTAGGCCATTGGAAGCCAAAATGTCCGCATAAACCGCAAAAGACTGACATTTGGTCAACCAACGTATCGGCCTCATCCGGTATTTCTCTCCTGCCCAAATTATAATCAAAGATCCGATCTATGCCACCGGCAACGGCACACATGTAATAACCGGACGGCGTTAATCCCAAGCCGCACTCCTCTATAATCCGGCAACCGCAGGCGTAGTCTGAAATTCGGTTAAAAAACGTATCAACAGGTGCCACGTTAAAAGGTTTAAAAAGATTCACACGCGAAGACTTGAGCGTGCTTTTTATTATAATTGCGTCAGGCAGTTTTTCCAGCACCCGATGAACTCGATCCCCAAAAAAATTCGTGCCCAGCACCAGCCTTACAGAAGGATTATACTTCTTCTGATAACCGATCAATAGATCGAGAATGTCAAAAATACGACTGTGAAGGGTTGGCTCACCGCCCAGAATCCGAATACGTTCCCATGTGATTTCTTTCTCAATACTCTGCTTTAGAAAGGCCTCGATATCTGCGACAGGCATTTCTATCTGACTCGGGGCCTGGGTACATGAACGGTTGCAGTTTATGCATTTCAAGTTGCACTTGTAGGTTATGTCGATCTCGACATATTTGCAGCTTGGCTGAAACTGTCTGCCCAAACGTCGATAGACAAATGCTTGAGCACGAACAAACTGGTAGGCATCCAAGAATAATCTTTTTATGGTAATATTGCGATGGCGTTGTGGTGTTTTCAAGGGCTGAATTCCTTGGTCCTAAGGCATTCTGAAGTAACACCGATGTGGCGGACCAATATACTAAGGCCAACAATCGTGGCAGTCTGATCAAGTGAATCTTACCAAACAATCATGTCAAGTCATCCCATGTTTTATAACCTCATGCGAATTCAAAAAAGATTAACAAAAACTGCCGACAAGAAGCGATTAATGAACTACCCCACTGCAAGCAGCGAGGTATCACCAAAAAATGAAATCTATTTTATCGTCGCAAGCGACGGGGTATTACACCCTCAGCGCTGTAATAAATTAGGAATATCCTACCACAAGCCCCATTTGCAGCCCTCATTGCAGCATTATTAGCGATGGATTTTCTCTAAGTGTTCACAATTATCCTTGATGATGGCGGCTGCGCATTCTTTCTTTAGAGGAAAATGATGAAACTTGAAACAACCCATTTGCTTTTAGTTTACGGAATAACTGCATGCGCATTCTTCGCCATCGATCTTTTGTGGATCGGTGTGGTTGCCAAAGGGTTTTACGCCAAGTACATCGGCGGCATAATGCGCGATCAGGTAAATTGGGCCGCAGCATTGATCTTCTATTTCATGTACATCGTTGGCATAGTGTTGTTTGTGCTCATTCCCGCGCTGAAAAACGGCTCGGCAGTCTTGCATGTCATTAGCATGGGAGGACTGTTTGGTTTGATTGCTTATAGTACCTTTGACCTGACCGCACTTGCGCTTTTTTTAAGACTGGCCTGTTATCGTCGCAGTCGTAGACATGGTCTGGGGAACGCTCCTGACTGCAGGCACCTCCGCAACCACGCTGTTGATAATGCAAAATGTCCTAAAACCCGATGCAATGGTAGGATAACGACAAACAAGGAGCGGTTAAAATGGATAACCAATTGAAAGAACTGTTGAAACATATTGAAGTTGAATATGGTGGCCAGATTCAGCGAGGAGCACGGAACTATCTGGAGATCAACCTTGCCGAACAGGCTCGCAAACTTACTGGCGTAATCCTTCTGTTTGCAGCACTGTTTATGATTTCATGCGGCAGCAGTGACGATAATGCTCCAGTTGCTCAACAGCCAACGATGAACATCGTTGAAACAGCTGTGGACGATGGAAGGTTTACTACTCTTGTTACGGCACTCCAGGCGGCAGATTTGGACGATGATCTTGCCGGTGCTGGACCGTTTACAGTTTTCGCCCCTACTGATGACGCCTTTGATGCATTACCACCGGGAACGGTTGCTTTCCTCTTAGACCCTGCGAATAAGGCAACGCTAATTGACATCTTAACATATCACGTCATTGATGGACAGGTATCATCAGGTGACGCGTTGGCTTTGGACGGTACGAGCGCAGTTGTGCTTAATGCACTCAATGTGCGGATTGATGTGGTCAATGGCGCTCTAATCCTCAACTTGAATGGTAATAGGCAGGCAACGGTTACCATAAAGGATATAGCCGCTACTAACGGTGTCATCCATGTAATTGATGCTGTCCTCGATCCAGGAGATGCGGTTGATAACATTGTAGATACGGCTGTTGCCAATGGCAACTTTACAACTCTTGTGACTGCATTGCAGGCAGCAGATTTAGTCGATGTCCTTGAAGGCCCTGGACCGTTTACAGTATTCGCCCCTACCGATGATGCCTTTGATGCGCTGGATGCGTTGTCACCAGGAATAGTTGCTTCCCTCTTACTCCCTGCAAATAAAGCAACTCTGATTGATATCTTAACATACCATGTATTCGATGGTTCTGTGCTTTCACCGGCTGCTAAAGCATTAGACGGCCAAAGCGTAACAATGCTTAATGGTGGAATCATGGCGATTGATGTGGCGGCCAGCGAGCTCGTCCTGAATCTTGGAGGTAATCGTCAGGCAACAGTAACTATTAAAGATGTGCTGTGCTCCAATGGAGTGATACATGTCATTGACGCGGTACTTGACCCAGCCGATTCTCCGTAAACAATGTAAACACTGACTATCGTAGCGGATAAATTCAGCTTATTTGTTAGGTAAAAGAAAAATGGCGATACAGAAGGTCTTTAAATAATCTGTATCGCCGTTTTCATTTTCGATTGCTTCTGTTATTGGGATTAGTATTAGACTTTTAAGTTCCAATGACAATTCTGCATAGTTGGGATATATTGAGATCATCACCGGTTTGATCGGATTTAAGATATCATAGATTTTCTGATCGGGCAAAATTAGCAGATGAGTTGGAGCTATATCAGGTTTAGCATCAAATTCAATCACCACAAGATATAGTACAGGCTGCAAATAAGAAAAGCGTGGACTTTTAACCTCAATCCACGCTTTTCATTCGATAAGTCCAGGGGAAAATAGGCAGTTGTGGTTCCCAGTCGGAGAGGTTAAAGATTCATTCGGATTTTTCGATATCCGGCAGCACCTATGTCCGATCAAGAAACGCCTTCTTCGGCGAGTAGAAGCGGAAGTAAGGGAACCACGCCTTGCCTGCCACTGTCGGAACCCAATTCTGCTCATTACCCTTTTCTATCAACATTACTTTATAAAATCATACACCTAACATGGGCGACCCCAATTGCAATTCCAACCCACGGGTACTGGCCTTATGCTGGACCTTATTCATGCATGGCTGCTCACTCCACGGGCCGCTTGTAGATCGATACGCCCTCCTTGATGGTTTCCAGCACCTTGAGGTCTGCGAGCTGCT
>JASJGT010000051.1:0-4505 GCA_033791405.1 Desulfuromusa sp. | reverse complement strand
CAAGGTATAGGAATCGAGAAAGACAAACTTGCCGCTCTTAAGCTTGATCAGTGACGCCTGTGTGCCGATATCTATTAAACCGGCTATCTTGAATGAGCCGCGAATATTCCAGAATTCATCTGAGATTTGAAGTATTTTTGAACCCATCGGTATCTGTGTCCTCGTTGATCACTCATAAGCCGGGTTTATCCTATTAGGAAACAACAGCGCCCGGTAGCGAGTCATTTTACATGGAAGGGTGTTTGAAGGTATTTACCTGCTTTTTGTATTGCAAATATTGATCCCGTGCAAAGGAGGCGACCCCTGTGACTTTTATTGACAATAACTGTCAGTTGTACAACATTTTATGTCAAATCATGATTTTCTCTGCACCCTAAAAGAATAGTCTGTTCCATATAACATACTGTTAATAAACAGAATAATGATTCCAGTGTTTCGTTGGCATGATAAATGTATTAATAAAAGCATGAGGAAGACTAATGATTTTGGTAAATGTCTTCTTTCGGAAAAAGGGGAGTTTATGGAAAGGAAGCTTATTCCCGCCTGTTACGCAGCTGTGACAACAACAGCTAATGAACGGATTGTAGCAACGACAACTACGGATGGTGTCAGACCAAAGGATGGGTCGTAACAGGAAAGCTTTAAGCCTGGAGGATAGGCAAGGGTAGTAGGTTAGATTTAAGGGTAAGGCTTGGCGCGGGCATGATTTGTCCGGTTCAAGCAGTTTAAGCCATGATGGCACTTCCTGGCCGCTTAACAGCGCTTGCGCAGGAATGGACAGATTTTTACAGGGATAGGATACGTCAAACTGTAACCAGTAATATTGGTGTTCCGGATTTTGAACTCATGCCGCGCTCAGTTCTTAGGAATTGGGTATAGCCGTGTTCGTGCGCAATACAGCGACATAAATGCGGTTAAAAGTGGGGATGATTGAGATGTTATTTTATACAAGCATATTTGTAGCCAGTTTAATTGCTTTATTGGTCGCTCGTTTAATCCATATAGCAGTTATTTCATCCTGCGAAGCTGTTGCAAAGGCCGGTGGGCAGGTTTGCGGTTCCAAGGGACGATTCGCCATCACCGCGAATGCCTCAGGTCATCAAAATGATGACGCATTGAGCAAGACCGTTACCTGCGCATCAATCAACCCGGACTCGAACAACCATGTGACTGCGTGGAAGCTGGACAATATGCTTCCTGGTGAAGATAAAACTAACCACGGTAATAACACCGTCTTGCCTCCACGCGCAGCGATTGGTACATCTTTCGGCGGAACTACTAAAGTCAGGCGTTACGATGGCGGCCGAAAGAAGGTGACTCTTGATATGGTAAGCAAACCTTTCAGGCGGAACGCGGCTCCGGATACTCCAACGCCTGAAACTGTGAGTAACCTCGACAAGGGGAACGCAGACTCAAAGACCTCAACGCGTGAAACCATAAACAAACTCATCATGCAAAAGGGGAGGCCGGTGAAGTCCGGCATTAAAACAGATGACAAACCCTGGGGATGGTAAAAACTCTCAATGGGTAACTTGGTAGTGGCGGTCAAAAAAGTAGTTGTATAGAAAGGCGGGCGCGTAGAAAGGTTGGGAAAACCGAAGTTGACCGTGTAACAGCTCTCATCAAAATACCCCTAAATGTTTTAGGGGTATTTTTTCCTGGAAGTAAGAAGATGTTATCTACGGTCTTTCTATAACCGTCGCAACTCCCTGACCTATTCCAATACACATTGTTGCCACGCCAAATTTGTTATCTCTTCTTTTCATCTCATGTAAAAGAGTTGTCACAATTCTTGCTCCTGAGCATCCAAGAGGATGACCCAGTGCAATTGCTCCTCCATTTGGATTAACAATTTCATCCGCTTTTTCAAGTAAGCCCAGGTCTTTTAGCACAGGAAGTGACTGGGCAGCGAATGCTTCATTAAGTTCCCATAATTCAATATCTTCAATTTTTAAACCAGCCCGTTTCAGTGCCTTTTTTGTTGCTGGAACTGGTCCATAACCCATAATTGAAGGATCACATCCCGTTGCAGCCATAGACTTAACAACACCCATGATTTCAAGACCCAGTTCTTTCGCTTTGTCTTCACTCATAACAAGTAAACAACTTGCTCCATCACTTAGAGCAGAAGAGTTTCCTGCCGTTACTGTTCCGCCCCGGGGGTTAAAAACAGGTCTGAGCTTTCCAAGAGCCTCAAGATTTGCGTCTGCTCTCGCGACCTCATCATCTTTAACCATATACGGAACACCATCAGCATCATGACCTTGAATTGGAATAATTTCTTCACTGAGTTTTCCGGATTTTGTTGCTGCAATTGCTCTTTGATGAGATCTGAGTGCAAATTTATCCTGATCTTCACGTGAGATTTTATGCATAAGCCCCAGCATTTCTGCTGTAAGCCCCATTGCACCTGAAGCTTTTGCTGCCACCTTTGAATAACCCGGATTAAAATCCACTCCATGAGTCATGGCCACGTGGCCCATGTGCTCAACTCCACCCACGATGTAGATCTCACCTTGACCAGACATTATTCCCTGAGCTGCCATATGGAGGGCGGTCATTGAGCTTCCACATAAACGGTTTACCGTTTGAGCTGAAACTTCTTTTGGTATTCTTGTTAAAATTGCCGCGTTTCGAGCAATGTTAAATCCTTGTTCGAGGGTTTGCTGAACACACCCCCAAATGACATCTTCAATTTCAGCTGGATTAACTTGTGGATTTCTTTCCAGAATTCCCTCCATAAGCTGGGCTGACAGCTCCTCTGCTCTTACGTTTCTAAAAGATCCGTTTTTGGATCTTCCCATAGCCGATCTAACGGCATCTACAATTACTGCCTTTTTCATATCGATTCCTTTATAGATTTATTATCTATAATAAGTGCTTGCACTATCTGCTAATTTTTTGAAACCATCTGTTGGCTCGTACATTTTTCCAAGTTCAATATATTTCTGAGATTTTTCAGCAATATTTTTTAATCCAACAGAGTCAGCATATTTTAATGCTCCTGCTCTAAATGGAGGAAATCCAAGCCCCATAAGAAGACCCATGTCCACCTCTTGAGGAGTATTCACGATCTTTTCCTCCAGGCACCTGGCACATTCAAAAATCATTGGTAGCATCATTCGATCAACAATTTCTTCATCCGCCACTTCAATGGTTCTCTTTACAACCTTTGAAATAATGGAATCAACGTCTGGATCAACTAGTTTTTTGGGTTTTCCTCTTTTATCAATTTCATATTTATAAAAACCAATACCATTTTTCTGGCCAAGTCTCTTTTCTCCAAGCATCGCCTCAACAACCGTTTCACCAGTCATTTTCATTCGATCTGGAAAAGCATCGCCCATAATGCTTGCTGCATGTACTCCGGTATCAACCCCTACAACATCCATTAAATATGCCGGTCCCATAGGCCAACCAAATTTTTCCATCACCTTGTCAATTCTTTTGTAATCAACTCCATCTTCAATAAGTTTATTAAATCCGTTGAAATATGGAAAAAGAACACGATTGATTAAAAACCCTGCACAGTCATTGACGACAATTGGGGTTTTTCCCATCTGAAGGGCATATTTAACTGTTTGAGCAATCGTGGCTTCGCTTGATTTTTCTCCACGGATAATTTCAACCAGTGGCATCCTGTGGACAGGATTGAAAAAGTGCATTCCACAAAACTTCTCAGGACGTTTTAAGTTTTTAGCCAGTTCCGTGATCGAAATCGTTGAAGTATTTGATGCAATCACGGTATCGGCGCTTACTTTTTCTTCTAAATCCGCTAACACCGAAGACTTGATTTTGATATTTTCTACAACGGCTTCAACAATGGTGTCTACACTATCAAAATCACCATAACTTAAGGTTGGAGTGATCATGCTAATGGTTTTTGCCATCATCTCTGGAGTGATTTTCTCTCTTTTCACCATTTTATCCAGAAGTTTAATCGCTTCATTAAGCCCTAATTCCAGGGCCCCATCATTGATATCTTTCATCAAGATGGGAGTTCCTTTAGAAGCCGACTGGTAAGCTATCCCGCCTCCCATTATTCCTGCACCAAGAACAGCCGCTTTATTGGTTTTAGGACTATCTTTAGTCATTTTCTTTGAGACTTTCTTCAGGTACTCACTTCCCATAAAAACAGTCACAAGATTTTCTGCTACCGCGGTGTGAGCCAGAGTAGCAAAGGCTTCTGCTTCGACTTGAATCGCAGCTTCCCGGTCCATCGTGCAAGCTTGCTGCATAACTTCGATTGATTTAACCGGCGCAGGATAATTTGGCCCGGCAATACCGGCCACAAATCCTTTAGCAGTCTCAAATACCATTGAAGCCTCAATTTGATTGAGCCTTAGTGGTGATTTTTTAACTACTTTTTTGGCTTTCCAATCCAGCTCTCCACTGATGGCTCTTTCCAGCAGGGTAATTGCTGACTCTTCAAGTTTTGCAAGCTCAACTACAGCGTCAACGGCACCAATTTTCAAAGCTGCATCGGCTTTATAATGCTTACCGGC
>JASJGT010000050.1:0-5003 GCA_033791405.1 Desulfuromusa sp. | reverse complement strand
GTAGGCAAATCGATTGTCTCGCCACCATCGGCATGCCCTCACTGTGGGCACCATATCCGCTGGTTCCAGAATATCCCGATACTAAGCTATCTGTTTCTTGGTGGGAAATGTGCGTCATGCCACGTACGCATATCTTTGCGTTATCCTGCGATCGAAGCACTCACCGGTCTGCTATTTGCCCTGGTTTTGTATTATTTCAGTTTCAGTGCGGCAACGTTGGTCTATTGGGTATTTCTTGCTGCTTTAGTGACGATCACTTTTATCGATCTGGATCATCAGATTATCCCGGATGTTATCAGCTTGCCCGGAATTGTGGTTGGTTTTATCTTCTCCTTTTTTATCCCCTGGCTCCCTTGGGTGGATTCTCTTCTGGGGATCATCGTCGGCGGTGGAATCCTGTTGGTAATTGCATGGCTATATGAAATACTCACAAAAAGAGAGGGAATGGGTGGTGGCGATATCAAGCTGTTGGCGATGTTGGGGGCATTTCTGGGATGGAAAGCGGTGCTGCCAATTGTATTTGTTGCTTCGTTGGCCGGTTCTTTGATCGGTGTGCCTTTGATGTTATTGCAAAAGGGGAATTCGAAGTTGGCAATCCCTTTCGGTCCCTTTTTAGCTTTTGCGGCGACAATTTATCTGTTTTGGGGCAGGAATCTTGTTTATTGGTATTTAAGCCTGCTTGGCGGCTGATTTTTGGAAATAGTGAGTTACTTCCTTGTCTTGTAAACTGCAGATTAAGGAGTCGCTTGAATGACAAATTTCCGCGGACTCTTTTTTTGAATTTATTTATTGGTTTAATCTTAAAATGCTTGACAATATCGTTCATTGACCTATAATTACGCACAATTTGATTGTTCTTGCTGCTATGAAGGTTAGGTGGATGTTGTTGAATCACGTCAAAGATTTTCGTGAATCATTATTGATGAGCAAGGCGGAGTTAGCGCGGAAGGCTGGCGTGTCACCCTTGACGATCACGCGGATTGAACGTGGGCATCCTTGTCGTATGGAAACAATGCGTAAAATCATCTTAGCTTTAGGATACAAGCTGTCTGACAAAACCAAGATTTTTCCAGAGTAGGCAGATTTCTGGCTGTGTATGCTGTAACTGATATTTTGGACTCTATTTGGACTGGATAAGACATGTTCGCCTCGAAAAAAGATATTGTTGGTATTGATGTTGGTTCAAGCGCGGTTAAGATTGTCCGCTTGCGCGAGTCTCGTGGAATTTACCATCTAGAAAATATTGGGATAATGCCCCTGGATTCAGAAACGATTGTCGATAATACCATCATGGACTCAACGGCTATTGTTGATTCTATCCGCAATCTGTTGAATTCAATGAAAGTTAAAACCGCACGGGTGGCGACTTCAGTTTCTGGTCATTCAGTTATTATCCGTAAAATCAGCTTGCCGATTATGACCGATGCTGAGTTGGAGTCATCGATTCAGTGGGAAGCTGAGCAGTACATTCCTTTCGATATCTCCGAGGTCAATATTGATTTTCAGATTCTTGGCCCCGATGCAAAAGATCCTGCGCAAATGAACGTTATGCTGGTTGCAGCAAAAAAAGATTTTGTTGATGACTATATAGCTCTTTTTGCGGAAGCAGGGCTTGAGCCTGTGGTGATGGACATAGACTGTTTTGCTGTAGAGAACATGTTTGATTACAACTATGGTTTTGTCGATCACGAGGTTATCGCTTTAATTGATTTAGGCGCTAGCGCAACCAGCGTTAGTGTTCTTAAGGGTGACACTTCGATATTTACCCGAGATATCCAAACGGGTGGAAATTTGTTGAGTGAAGAGCTGCAGAAGCGCCTTGGTATAAGTAGTGAAGAGGCGGAGCGTGCCAAGCTTGGAGACCGTAATATCGCCGATGTTGATCCAGATTCAGTTGACGAAATATTGGCGGATGCGATTGAGAATCTAGTTCAAGAGGTTCAACGCTCTCTGGATTTCTTTTCGGCGACGTCCAGTGAGGATCGGGTCACCAAAATTTATTTGACTGGAGGCGTATCCAATTCGGCGAAAGTCAGAGAAACGTTGGAAGAACGTCTGGGGATCACTGCTGAAAGGGTAGATCCTTTCCGGAATGTAACGTTCAGCGAAAAAGGGTTTGATGTTGAATACCTTGACGCGATTGGGCCGATGTTTTCTGTGGCGGCGGGCTTGGCAATGAGGAAGGTGGGTGACAAATGATTCGGATTAACCTACTGCCAGTCAGAGCTGCGCAGAAAAAAGAAAAACTGCGTTCACAGCTGTCAATCTTTTTTCTATGCCTCATTCTAGTTTGCATAGGCTGTACTGCTATGTATTTTCAAAAAATGACAGCAATTAATAGTGTCACTGATGAGATCGCTGTTATTAATCAAAAGAATAATGAACTGCAGAAAATAATTGGGCAAGTTAAAGACTTTGAAAAGAAAAAGGCTGATTTAGAACAAAAGCTTGCGGTTTTGCAGACATTGAAGGCTGGAAAGTCAGGTCCAGTTCATTTGTTGGATGAGTTGAGTTCTGCTTTGCCGGAAAAACTTTGGCTGACCAAATTTTCAGAAAAAGGTGGCAGTATTAATCTTGCTGGTGTCGCAGACAACGAAAATACGGTTGCAGATTTTATGAGGAGCTTAGAATCTTCTCCCTACTATCAAAATATTGAGTTGTCGGTCACGGAACAGACTAAGGTTGGTGATAACAAGATGCAAAAATTCACTTTGAATTGTAGCGTTGAAACACCACCATCTGAATGACATGGGATTTTAAGCGATGAATTCACGAGTCGAGAAAGTCTTAAATCTGCCTGCCTACCAGCGAATCCTTATCCTCCTGGTGATTATGGCACTTTTAGCAGCGGGGTTTTATTACCTTTTTTATCAACCTCAGTTGGTACAACACGAGAGTTTGGTGAAAAAGCGGGATGCTGCTCAGGTTAAACTACAGAAAAATCAAAAAATTGCCAACAATCTCGCCGTTTATCGTGCTGAATATGAAAAAATGCAAGTCAAACTGGATGAAGCTCTTGGTGAATTGCCATTAAAAAAAGAAATTCCAAGTTTACTGACCAGTATTGGCGACCTTGCGAAAGAAAAAGGGCTAGAAATATTAAGGTTTAAGCCGGCTAAAGAAACAGTAAAGGGCTTTTATGCCGAAGTTCCGGTAACTTTGAAGTTGTCAGGATCCTATCATCAAGCTGCAGCTTTCTTTGATGCTGTCAGTAAGATGGAGAGGATTGTCAATATCAAAGGGTTGACTTTAGGTGGAACCAAAGAAGTTAAGGGTAAAACAACCTTGGCGGTAGATTGTAGTGCCGTTACCTACCGTTTTGTTGAGAATCCTAAAGAACAGGATGGAAAGAAAGGGGGTAAGGCGAAATGAAATCACAATTTTTAAAAGCATTTGGCATTTTCATTTTCTCCTTATTTTTGATTGGAACAGTTGTTGATGCTTTTGCTCAACAGAATGCTGCTCAGATTGAAACTACGCAGGCTTTGGTGGAGCCTCTGACAGATGTTGTGAGTAATAGTTTTGCCTATAGTCCAAAAGGACGTAGGGATCCCTTTAAGCCCTTGATAGAAAAAAAGAAAAAAATAATAGTAACAAAAACAGCAGGAAGGCCGGATAAAATAAAGGGCCCATTGGAAAAATTTGAACTAAGCCAGTACCGCTTGGTTGCACTGATGGTGGTTAAGGGGGTACCCAGGGCTATGGTTAAGGCTCCTGATGGAAAAGGTTATACCGTAAAAGTTGGTGAATATATTGGTATGAATGACGGTATTGTTAAAAAAATTCAGACAAAAGTTATTGATATCGATAAGCATGGATTGAGGGTCGAAAAAAGTCCTGACCGTATTGTTGTTGAAGAGGTCGGTATCGATAGTTATACAGGAAAAGTTCTTAAAGAAAATCGCTATATTGCGATGTAAGCTTGATTTATTGTTGAATGGTGAAGATTGGCTGTACACGAATGACTTTTAGGGGAATGATATGAGAAGAAGCGTTGTGCTCCTCAGTACATTATTGATGATTTTTTCGGTTGCTTTGGTATCGCCACTCTGTGCTGCCAGTTCTCTCTCTGAGGTTGCTGTTACAGAGAAGAGAGTGAAATTGACTGCAACCATGGGGATTGAACAGGTTCGATACTTTACACTTGACTCCCCCAAAAGGTTGGTTGTGGATTTATACGGTGTCCAGCCGGGTAATCACAATGATGATTTTCAGTTGAGTGATGGGTTCACATTACTCCGTGTTGGGCCATTAGAAAATAAAACCCGTTTTGTCTTTGATGTGACAGGTTCAGTATTTCCAACCTTTAAGGTCAATACCGAAAATGATCAGGTTCTCGTGACTTGGGAGCACTCACAGGATGCGGTTGCTAATGCCCTGGCGGCACCTGCAACGGTAGGAAGTGCAAAAATTACTGCGATCGATTTTGCTTCCGAGAATGGGCAGTCTAAGCTCTACATTAATTTGAGTGGTAACGCAGAAATCAGTTCTCCGGTTCGTGATGGTAATAAAATTCAATTTGCTCTAAAGAATACAACCCTGCCTCGTTCTTTACGTAGGATATTCGACACTCTGGCATTCCCTAGTGCAATTCATTCGGCGACACCCTATTTGGTGGATGCTACAGGTTCCCCTGAAGTCCGTTTTGTTGTTCTCTTAAAGGGCAATGTTCCGTATCATTTGCAAAAAGTCCCTTCTGGTTACGCTTTTACTGTCAATGATGAACGTTATGCCCAAGCTTCATCCACTGTGACTGGAACTATGCCCGTCTCTGCTACCGGATCAACTGTAGATACGTCTGCGGTGGCGTCCTTACCAGCTATTGGATCCACTTCATCATCATCTGGTCAATTATACGTCCCTGTTATTGAGCAGGTTGGCTCTCAGGAAAAGGCTTATACGGGTGAAAAAACTTCTCTTGTTTTTGATAATGCCGATGTGCGCGATATTTTACGCTTGATCGCAGAAATCAGTGATCTCAATATTATTGCTTCGGATGAGGT
>JASJGT010000049.1:0-3351 GCA_033791405.1 Desulfuromusa sp. | reverse complement strand
AGATATTCTCCAGGATTATCGACATGTTGCAATATGTCCGTTGAGATATACCCCTTCTGAAGTTGAGCTCGCTCACTCAGTTCACGCAGAAGCGGGGTGAGCTTTTCAGGATCATTTATCTTCAATTTTCGTTTAATAACGACATGAACTGGCATATTTACCTCTCTAAAGTAAAATTGGGAAAACTCTCCGTTTGCTGCAACAATTCCAAGTTTCTAGTATTTACTACTCTCCTCTTTTTCATGCCCGGAAGACACGTCCCACACCACCTTCACCTGGCATTGTTTTCTTTCGGCACATCTTTTTTAAGAGCCGCGATGCGCCCCGGCAGCTGTTATCCACGAAGCTGTTCAGGCTGCATCAGGTTGTCTTCCATGTGTTTTAATTCATCAATACCGTGGATGACCCCCAATGGATCGGGAGTAAGTTCCTCTGCAGGCAGTTTGTCTTCATAATCCATATTGCTGAGAATGAACTTCATACAGTTGAGCCGAGCCTGCTTCTTAATGTCGGATCGGACAATGGTCCAGGGGGACATTGTCCTATTGGTTTCTGAGAGCATTTGGAATTTCCTCACAGAATACAGGTCCCAGTATTTCTGGGCCAGGTTGTCGACTGGGGAAAGTTTATATTGTTTCAGGGGATCTTCTGCCCGCGCGTCAAACCGTTCTTTTTGAATCTCTTTTGACACGGAAAAATAAAATTTGAAAATTTTTATCCCGTCTTTCACTAACATTTCCTCAAAAGAAGGGACGTCTTTAAGAAAACGTTTGTTTTGCTCATCGGTACAGAACCCCATAACCGGTTCGACCATTGCTCGATTGTACCAGCTGCGATCAAAAATGACGAATTCGCCGGCGGATGGCAAATGAGTTGTATATCGTTGGAAATACCATTGGGTCATCTCCGTCTCGTTTGGTTTCACCAAGGCGACCACTCGGGTGTTTCGAGGGTTCAGATGAGCGGTGATCCGCTTTATGGTGCCACCCTTACCGGCGGCATCGCGCCCCTCAAAGATTGCCAAAATACGCTGCCCGTTGGCTTTAATGGTGTCCTGCAACTTCATCAGTTCAATCTGCAGTTTTTTCAATTCCAGTTCATAGTCTAGATGCTCTTTTTTTATATGAACGGTTACTTTTTTGGGCCCTGCTTTTTGATGCATCTTCTTTGCCGCTGTTCCTTCGAGAAGCTTGATTTTTTGTTTTTCTGTTTTGCTGCGTTTTTTCTTTTTCGTGGGAGGTGTTGTCTTTGCCATTACGTATTGTTCCCTTTGTTTGATAATATGTTTGGTTACAGTCATTCTAATCAGAAAGACACGGCAGACGCCCAACGTGTTGCAGCTGTGCGTCTTTTGCTATTGTGGGCCAAACTTCGATGTTCCACATTCCTTGGTTCAACCTTTTGAAGCCGACCAATCAGTAATCCGATCACGTGAGGAATTTACCGTATAACTTTCGTTCTTTTTTCATATTTTTAAGTTCAACATCACCGGAGACAATAATCTTTTTATCCGGTATAAAATCGAGAGAACGGCTTCTTCCACGGTATTTGACTGTGTTGAGGATCAATTTTATGGTTTGCAATCTCGCCAATTGTTTGTTGTCTGATTTGACGACAAACCATTTTGATTCATTGGAATGGGTTTTTTCGAGCAATCTGAATTTTGCTTGAGAAAATTCGTCCCAAAGATCCTGGGCCTGCAAATCAACCTCGCTTAACTTCCACTGACGTAATGGATCACACCTCCTCCTCTCAAAACGGAGTGCCTGTTCCTCCATTGAAACAGAAAAGTATAATTTGAGCAGAATGGTTTTTCCGTCGTCAGTAAAATTACGTTCATAATTGGAGACCTTGTTCATAAAACGTTTGTATTGCTTGGCGGTGCAAAATCTCATAACCGGCTCGACCATTGCCCTGTTGTACCAGCTGCGGTCAAATAAAACGATTTCTCCCAATCGGGGAAATTGCTCGATATACCTTTTCATATGCAATTCAGTTTGCTGCGTTTTGCTAGGCTTGCCAAGGGCTACAATTCGGTAATGTTTTTCGTTCATATACCGGCACACCCTTCTAATGGTTCCTCCTTTTCCCGAAGCATCCCGACCATCGAAAAGGATTATCATTTTTTTACCTGTCTTTTCCAGGTGATGCTGCATTTTGATGAGTTCAGCCTGATACGGTATCAATTCCTGTTTGTCACAATAACCAGCAAGAGCTGAATCCAGAATTTTGTATTTGGCTTTTTTGCTGAGCTTTTTTCTTTTATTCGGCGACTCCAGGCGGCTGAGGTTGATTTTCACCGGTGCTGCGTCTGTCAGTTCCAGCGTATCAAATGAAGCTTTTTTGCCGCTATTCCCTCTTGGTTCAGTTGTCATGACCCTCCTTTTGCTTAAAAAGCAGAACATAAATCAGTTTGATTGCAATCTACCGTCGTCTAGGACTTCCTATCCGTAGGCATTGAGATCACCAACCACTATTACATGTTCACTATCATCGCATCTTTTTATATCTACTATAAATCTTCCCAGTTGCCGGGCTTGCTTTGTCCTTTTGGAATTCTAACAACCTTGCCCCATATCAACATTATCCGAATCATCCTCTAGGTCAGGACAACTCCTTTTGGACTTAAAATGATTCACCACAACAGTTAAACGAGTTCGATCGTATTCAACTTCAAATGTGTGGGCTAGCGATGGTCGCTTAAATACTGTGCATATTCAGGATCCACAAACGTCGTTGTCATATGGGCTAGAGGCAACTCACACTCACTCGATCCGCCTCGTTGTCGTGTGAGAGTCGCTGCGTCGCACGTTGGAATGATAAGCTTGCCTGGCGACTACACCAAGCGGCATCTCATCGTTGTTAGCCCTTTAACTTGGTCCAACCTGTAGTTCCTTGTGTATAATCTGGCATATCTAAGTCTTCCTTTTTTTAGTAATTACAGATTAGTACTCAAATTCAAGTGTGATTTGAGTCGCTTAAAACTCCATAAGCTCAGGTCACTTTCCATCTTGTCAAGCTTCCCATAACCTGTTCTAGCTGCCTACAATTATCGAATCCTAACGTTTTAGACCGTCCTTACAGAATCCTTTCGGCAATAGCATGATACTATAAAATAGGTAATCAATATTATTCTAAACAATTAGCAACTAAATGCTGCCAATTAAAACAAAAAAGCCGAGCCACCTTTTCTCAAGGCAGCTCGGCTATCTAATAAGACCCGTTGCTTTCCGTCCCTACCTCACGGCAGGTTTGGCTTTATCATTTTAGATGAACAATTCGATCACCCTTACTTATATCAATATCAAATATAAGGAGTCAATAGAAATTGACTGAAAGTTGAAAATCATT
>JASJGT010000048.1:0-3237 GCA_033791405.1 Desulfuromusa sp. | reverse complement strand
TCCCTTGTCGCTCAACTGAACCCGATGTTCTCCCTGATCGACCTGAAAATCCCTGCCAACTTCGAGCTCTTTCGCAAATTTTACTGCCTGCAGATAGGTCTGTTCTTCTTCGGAGCCCTCAATTTGACGCGAAATTATAAGCGGAGTAATGGCTTCATCAATGAGCACACTATCTGCCTCATCAATGATCGCAAAACATAACCCTCTCAAGAATAAGCGGTCAGTGCGGGCGTTACCATCGTGGACTTGCTCAAGCTGCAGCCGCAATCGACCCTGATCGCTACCGAGTAAGATACGATCACGAAGATAATCAAATGCCAATTGCTTGTTGGTACAGTAAGTAATATTGCAGGCATAGCCGCTGCGCCGATCCTCTTCATCCATGTCAGAGGTAACTGCGCCTATACTGAGGCCGAGTGACCTATAGACAGGGCCCATTATCTGGGCATCACGTGCTACAAGATAGTCATTGACGGTGATAATATGCACCGGGATACCGGCCAGTGCGGCAGTGGCCGCGGCAAGTACAGCTGTAAGAGTCTTCCCCTCTCCGGTCTCCATCTCAGCCAGACCTCCGTGAATCATGATCCAGCCCCCCATCAACTGGCAGTCGAAATGGCGCATGTTAAGGGTTCGGCCAGCCGTTTCCCGCACGAGCGCAAAGGCCTGGATTGTTAGTTTTTGGGTCAATCCCTGTTGGTGAAGCTGCCTTCGAAGCTCGCTTGTTTTTGAACGCATTCCCTCGTCGTCGAGCTTTTCAAACAATTGACCATAGTGATGCATTCTGCGAACGATCTTTTCCATCTTCCGCTTGGAAATGTCACCATGTTTTACAACGCCAGACAGAGAATGAACCACCTTTTGCAGCCAAGGAGAAGTTGCTTGAGGGCGCTCCGGGTAATACCCACCTGCTATGCCAGGCCGAAGCTGGGCACCTGCTGGTGAAAAACGGTCATTATACATGGAATTGACGGAGGAAAAGCTTTCTGAGAGAACGATACCATTGCAGGGCGATCGGTTCATAACCATGATCAAAGAGGGCGTATGCCCGTTCACCGATCCGAATATCTTCTTTTTCCAGGGGCAACTTGATTTCGAGCTGAAAGGTCTTTGCTAGTGTCTGCAAACCTTTCGGATCAGCGGGATTAACCGGAATTTTACCACCTCCAGTGGTACCGAGGACAGGGCTGGGAAGATAATCGCTTGCCGCCGGAACTTCTCTCGTGATCGTCGTTATAAATGTTTTATCAAGATCCCCGGCAAGCCGCAGTTCAACACTTTTGGTCTGCTCCCGCACCAGAGCAATGTCAGATTGACTGACAACCACAACCACATTCGACTCGGCTGCCCCCATTATATAACCCAAAAGGGCCCCATGTTCCACAAAGTGTCCTTGAAGATTATCAACACCAGGCAGGACAAAAAGGCCTTGGCTTGGACTTTTGACGATCAACTCATTTTTGCGTTCCAGGACGCGGGCTAGATCAGCTTCAACCGAACCCACCTCTTCTTTCAGGATTTCACGCTGCACTCTTTCTTGAAGCGGTTCACCATTATATCGTGCCTGGGCTTCCTTAAGATTAGCCTCAAGCACCTCGACTTCTGCCTCAAGAAAGGGGTCTTCACAGCGGATGAGCCGTTGTCCAATTTGCACTAAGCTATCGTTTTGCACCAAAACTTCGGCAATAAAACAATCAGTTCCAACACGAACACGAGATTTTTCAGGCAACGAGACGACTCCCTCAATCTGGGTCATCAGAGGTACCGGCACGCCAAAAAATAGAAGAGCAGCAACAATAGTGGTTGCTATGGACGCAGTGATAAAACGCGTTCGTTTGCGACGCCCCCCAACAGAGTTATAAAAACCATAACTACTCTTCACCACAGGGAGTAAAATCTGGGTGGAAATTGCCCAGATCGCAATGAAAATCCCGATGATGAAAAACTTGCTGCTAACAAAAAGAGTAAGTGCTGCCAACACAAATAAGCGATAGAAAAAGGCGGCAATACCGTAGCAGACAAACCAAGGTCGTTCTCCTTTGGCAGTCACTGGTGACACGGCGTCTTCAATATTAAAAAGATATCGCTGCAGCAGGTAACCGAGGTACCGGGTTGAACGCTGGTAAAGGTTAGGGATTTCAATCCAGTCCGCTAGCACATAATAGCCGTCAAAGCGAAGCAGAGGATTACCGTTAAAGAGCAGGGTCGAGACACCGCCAACCAGCATTACGTTATAAGCAATTGCACTGACCTGTCCTGACTCAACGTTTAACCAGAGGAACAGGGCAAGAGAGGCAACAAACAACTCCACGGCCATACCGGCCGCGGCTACTCCCATGCGCTTGCGTTTATCCGGGAAAGCACCTGAGGAGGAAGCCTCGACGTAAGGGATAGGAGTAAAAGCAAGCAGCATGATACCCATCTCATGCACTTCACCACCCCAAATGCGAATGAGAAAAGCATGACCTAACTCGTGCAGCAGCTTGACTACCGGATACACCAGCCAGAGGATAAGTAGATTTTCAGGTTTCAACACCCGGTCTGCCATGTTGCGGGTTAATTCAGGCCAGTTGACAACCGCAAGAACAACCGCAGATCCGACAACCAGCAACCACAAAAGCAGTGTAACCCAACTCACAAATGGTTTAACAAAACCCATCCATTTAACGAGGAAATGATCAGGATCAAACAGTGGAAACTTCAGGGCAAGAGGGTTCATCAGTCGCTGCTTCCACTTACCGCGCTGTTTGTCCTGACGCTCAAACAGCTCAAGAGTATCAGGGGGGATATCGCTTTGCAGGACATCGGCCGTATGGAGTTGTCCGAGAAGACGGATAGTTTCATCTTGAGTGGGAACCTCATCACCAAGCGTCTCAGTGGCCACATCCCAGATTTCCTGAATAGTCTTCACTCCATCCATCAAGCCGATGATGACGTAGGCGCTCCTGTTAAACCTGTGCTGACGACTCGACGAAGGATCCTGCAGGATATACCAGCTCTGATTGCGATAGATATGCCGATAAAGCCGAACATGACTGCGTAAACGCGGTTTTATCTCAGCCACCCGGTACCAGTATGTACTGTAAAGAGACATGTGTGTTTTTTATTTTTTTCCTATTAGTACCTTAGAAATTCTTTTCGTGTTTTTTTGAAAAGAATTTGGTGAAGGTACTTTTGCCGGCTTATTTCCCGTTTACCGGGGTTACCATTATGGACGGAGAGACCAGAAGGTCAACC
>JASJGT010000047.1:0-4819 GCA_033791405.1 Desulfuromusa sp. | reverse complement strand
TTTATTTTGTTATATGTTGTGATATCTCCAACGAATCACCGGTTCTGGCAAGGTTCACGCAGCGTAGATGATCTCAATATATCACCATTTCAGGCCTCATTCCATAAGCAACGCAATCCCTGTAACTACCTACCTTGTTGTAAATCTGTGGTGGTGCTGTATATTATTCATCATAAAAGGTATTTGGAAAAAAATTATCCATAAATACGATGAACAACCCAAATTGGGGGAAGATCCGTCAGGTTTTTGCCTATTGAGGGTAAGGGGATCTATCCCTTTAAAAAATATAATATCGTGATTAATTAAGGGAATTGGTTAATAACAGCTAATCTTTTTTCGATATCTAAATTTTTAACTATTTGATCAAATATTAAAACCCAGTGTTCATCGTATTACGGTGGCTAACAAATATTAGCTTCTAATGAAATTGATAAAAATGGAAACTATATACTTAAAAGTTACATCAAAAGCTATTTGCCATATTGGAGAAACTGACACCCAAAAGCATATCTCAATCAAGACTTCTTCAACACTTTTAAAAGAAAAAATAAAATCAGCGAATAAAGCCAATATAATGGCAGTTAGAATTGCAAATTCTATTAATCTAAAACTTGGAGATACTGGTGCAATATGGCGTTCACACAACCAAGAACATGAAAATGAATTGGATACTCTTTTTCGATTCTTGTGTAATTATCCTAATCAAGAGTTTGAGTTCATATGCTCAATAAAGTAATGTGAAGGGCGGCGTTTATAGGTTATTAACTCCCCAGGATTACGTTGCTGCAAATTCCTTGACTGGTGGTCCAGATTTCTCCAACACATCCCCGCTCTTGAGACATTTTCAAGAGTGGTGATACCATATATGCGCCCTTGAAACGTTCCATTCCATGGGATCAGAACATTACCTAAATCACTATCCTAAACGCGCTAATGACCGCCTGAGCAGGATATCTTTGGAAAGAGATATCCTGGTTTGGGGTTGATAATGAATGCCATTTTCGAATGTGTTTTTCTTGCTTGCCTGAAATCCTAAAATCTATTTCAAAACGAAATTTTGGAACAATCCGAAGAGCACCACAAATCCGCAGATCGGGATCCGGAAACCGGTTGTCTTTTTTATATCCGAGCGCCATTCATAGCATCGAGATTGATTTTGGGCCTAGTGCAGCCTCGACTGATTTAAAACTGTTTTATTGTGGCAGGTCAGATATTTTCAGGGAATGCTGGCTCGTCGAATTTAAGGTGATTGGGCCTACCTGTATGATTTGAGACAGATTGCCAGAATCTATCTTCTTATTTCATTTAATTTCAGTGTTTTGGATGTGTGGCAAGAAACCACACGAATCGGTGGGATGCGTTTTTGTATGATAGCCAGTAAGTACCTGCCTGGTCATTCAGATTTCGGTCACTGGCTTAAAACCTGTCTATCCCAAGTTTTGACAAGAGCCAACAACACACTGTACTTTCATTGCATCACAAAGCTACCGATTGACTGGTTCGAAATTACCACCTACCCAAAGTCCCGCCTGACAACAAAATGTCTTTGGAACAAAGAGTGAAGAAAATACTTCTTTATAGGCGAGCTTAGGTATTGAAATCAAGATGATAATGTCTATAGGGGTATTCACCTCGTCATCTTGACGAAGTTCCACCTTGTGCTTAGTTTAGTGGGTTAAGGAGTTTTTCCGTACAGACTGGACTTCCCACAAGCTATTGATTTTGCGCTGACTCCTTTCAATATATCCGACAGAAATCCCCCTCGCAAACAGGAGAACTTGATATGAGCAATGTAAACATAGCAACTATTGAAGGTGGTCAAAGCATCTTCGACTCGGGACAGCTGGTGGAACTTGAAAGTGGAATTCGTGGTCGGGTAGTGCTTGCCGGCCAACATGACTATAATCAGGCTCGTGAAATATGGAACGGAATTTTTGACAAAAAACCGGCCATCATCATCCAATGTGTCGGCACAAGCGATGTTGTACAGGCTGTCAATTTCGTACGGGAAAATCGTCTGCTTTCATCCGTGAAGGGCGGTGGCCACAATTCGGCTGGAACCGCCGCATGCGACGACGGGGTGATGATCGATCTTTCGCAGATGCGCAGTGTCACAGTTGACAGGCACAAAAAGACGGTACGGGTGGACGGCGGTGCATTATGGGGTGATGTGGATCACGAAACCCAATTGTATGGCCTGGCTGTTTCTGCGGGTATTATTTCCCACACCGGCGTTGGAGGATTGGCACTGGGCGGAGGATTCGGTTGGATTGGCCGTAAATACGGTATGACCGTGGACAACCTGATTTCTGCCGAGTTGGTTACTGCCAAAGGAGAAGTGGTTACCGCCAGTGCCGATGAGAACGCTGATTTGTTCTGGGCCATCCGCGGTGGTGGGGGAAACTTCGGTATCGTTACGACCTTCGAGTTCAAGTGTGCGCCAATCGGCACCAAAATATTATCGGGATTGATCGTCAAGCGGTTCGAGGATGCGAAGCAATATCTGCAGTTTCACAGCAACTATGTACGCGGACTTCCTGATGAAATGTCGGCGTGGATAGTGGTTCGCCACGCACCTCCGCTGCCTTTTTTACCTGAGGATGTTCATGGTAAACGGGTCGTAATTGTTCCGTTTGTGTGGCTTGGCCCGGAGGCGGAAGGTAACAAACTGATCGAACCGATCCGCGAAGTGACGCCCTCTCACGGCGAATGGATCGCGATGAACCCCTGGACGGCCTGGCAATCCGGGTTTGATGCACTCGCAGACCACGGTGCCAGGAACTATTGGAAATCACATCAACTAAAAGATTTGTCCAACGGATGTATCGACAAAGTCATCGAATTTGCCGAGAAATTCCCATCTGAAGAATGTGAGATATTCATCCCACACCTGGAAGGTGCCCAAAGCCGGGTTCCTGCAAATGACACCGCCTTTGCCCATCGCAAGACCCCTTTTTTGTTGAATATTCACACCCGCTGGCAGCATGCCGAAGACGATGAACGCTGCCTGACTTGGGTTAAGGACTTTCATGACAGCACTCGAGAATTTGCAGATGGTGTTTACGTAAATTTTATGAGCCAGGAGGGAGAAGCGCGGGTTAAAGAAGCCTACACACCTGATGTGTGGGATCGACTCGTGAAGATTAAAACCGACTGGGACCCCGATAATCTTTTCCGAATGAACCAGAACATCAAACCTTCAGTATAGCAGGAAGAAAATCTTGTAAGCATAAGGATAATCCCAGGCTCAAAAAACATTTCGTATTGCCGCCGTTCAAGCAACCCCTGTTTTCATGGACCGTGAAGCAACTGTAGATAAAGCATATCGATTCGAAAGATGAAATAGTTTTTTCTGAAAAGGAACAACCATAAATCAAAAAATGAGCCCAAAGTTGATTTAAAAAAACTACAAAAGAAGAGCACTCAAATTTAAAGACGCTTGGATCGGAAAAATCTTCTTGTATTGGTTTATCAACACGAAAGGACTCGTTCATGGAGAATCCTAAACGTGCAACACAACGTCTAGCAAAGACTTACGCCGACCGAGGAGACCCGAACGGATGGTTCGAGGAGTTTTACGCACGGGCCGACGGCGACATCCGTAAGGTCTACTGGGCCGACCTGAGCCCTAACCCTGTGCTGCTCGCTTGGATAGCGGAACGTGCCAAGCCCGCCGAAATGAGGGCAATTACGATCGGTTGCGGTCTGGGCGACGATGCTGAGGCGCTGGTTCAGCATGGCTATCGCGTCACCGCCTTTGACATATCCCCGTCAGCTATCGCCTTGTGTCAGCAACGGTACCCAGACAGCGCCGTGGACTACCTGATTGCCGACCTGTTCGACTGTCCCGCCGAGTGGCGGCAGGGATTCGATCTGGTGTACGAGTGCAACACAATCCAGATTCTGACGGGCCCAACCCGGATTCAGGCCGTGGAGGCCATCACGAATTTGGTCGCCCCGGGGGGCGAACTCATAGTCTCCTGCCGCAGTCGGAATGCGGGAGAGCAACTGGACACATTCCCGCTGGCGCTGGACCGGGACGAGATAAACGGTTTTCTACGATCCGGTTTGTCCGAGGCACATTTCGTGGCCTACGACGACAACCAGAACCCGCCGGTGCCGCATTTCTTCGCGGCCTATAATCGTCCTGCCTGAAATACTTACCAGCCCAAGTATCACAGGGTCTGTGTAATATTTGACTTTTAAGCAAACTTCGACCCGACTTGATAGGTTCTGCAGTTAAAAAATAGCATGTCTGTATAAAGAAAAACGCGCTTGATATTTGGGTAGCTCCAACCTGGAATCTTGGCTGGTTACAGAAGTCTGCTGTTTACAAAACGCCTTACTAAAAAAATAGCCGACCACAACACCTGGTGTTGGTTATTTTCGATGATTAGTTGACTTTCATTTTGCTATCACAGTTAAAAAGTGATGACGGATTTCTTGGATGTCTCCAACTCATCAACGGTGAGGAAGGCTTTTGAAAGGCTATGATACCATCTTGTTAAGTATAGTCCTGACTCCCACTCCTTTTTTGTCAATTCAAGTATGACGGATTCGTAAAAAGTCACCGGTCATGATAGGGGTCTGGAAGAGCATTCACTCTCCCCGCCCTCCGAACCGTGCGTGCGGTTCTCCCGCACACGGCTCTCCAGTCGGTGGTTTCAACATCGTGATCGGCATACCAGAGCGTGGGCTTCAGTCATGGTGAAAAGTCCAAGCTCAGCAAAGAAGGCATTCGGCCAACGTTTATGATCAGCTAAACAGTGGCCCATTCCAGGTCGCTTCTGCTGTTTTCGCAAAACTGCACGTAACCGGC
>JASJGT010000046.1:0-4651 GCA_033791405.1 Desulfuromusa sp. | reverse complement strand
GGACAGCGCTGTGTGTTCAACCTCGTGATGGTCGGCTGTACGTTTTCATGCCGCCAATTACATCTCTTGAAGGATATCTGGAATTGGTTAACTGTATTGAAACAGCCGCCAAGAAAACAAAATTACCAGTGGTCCTTGAGGGGTATACACCGCCTTCTGATTATCGTCTGGAGAGTCTGAAAGTTACTCCCGACCCAGGTGTTATCGAGGTCAATATACAGCCCATGCACAGTTGGCGGGAGATGGTTGATTGTACCACCACACTGTATAACTTAGCTCGTGAGACCAGGCTCGGAACTGAGAAGTTTTTGGTGGATGGTCGTCACACTGGTACCGGTGGAGGTAACCATATTGTAATTGGCGGTGCGACCCCTGCAGATAGCCCTTTTTTACGGCGTCCCGACCTGTTGCGTAGCTTTGTTACTTTTTGGAATAACCACCCATCCCTTTCATTTTTATTTTCTGGCCTTTTTATTGGCCCTACCAGCCAGCAACCGCGTATCGATGAAGCGAGACATGATAGTCTTTATGAACTTGAGATAGCTTTTGCCGAACAAGACCGACAAACGGGACCATATCAACCATGTCCTCCGTGGCTTGTCGATAGATTGTACCGAAATTTACTGGTAGATGTAGGCGGAAACACCCACCGTGCAGTATTTTGTATTGATAAACTCTATTCGCCGGTTAGTTCAGCAGGACGACTTGGCTTGCTTGAGTTTCGTGCCTTTGAAATGCCACCTCATGCTCGCATGAGCCTTGCTCAACAGCTTCTCCTTAGGATCTTTGTGAGCTGGTTTTGGAAAACGCCTTATCGTCAGGAACTTGTACGCTGGGGCACCCGGCTACACGACCGCTTTATGCTTCCTCAGTTAGTACGGGATGATTTTTCTGATGTTCTGAATATCCTTAAACAAGCTGGTTATTCGGTTTCTATGGATTTTTTTCACCCACATTTTGAATTTCGTTTTCCTATTTACGGCAGAGTGAATTACCAGGGGATGGACATTGAATTACGTCAGGCTCTGGAGCCCTGGCATGTGCTGGGCGAGGAACCAGGTGGTGGGGGGACAGCTCGGTATGTCGATTCATCTCTGGAAAGGATTCAGATAAAAGTTTCTGGTATGACAGAAGAACGCTATATTATCACCTGCAATGGGCGACGTGTTCCTTTGCAGGCAACTACAACAACAGGGGTGTTTGTGGCTGGCGTTCGTTACCGAGCGTGGCAACCACCATCGTGCCTCCACCCTACTATAGGTATACATGCACCTCTGACCATTGATCTCTTTGATACCTGGACAGGACGGGCAGTGGGAGGGTGTCAATATCATGTTGGACATCCTGGAGGACGGAGCAATGAGGACTTCCCTGTGAATTCCTATGAGGCGGAAGGGCGACGAAATGCCAGGTTTATTCCGCATGGCCATACACCGGGTGACTTTGTATTTATGCCTGCTGAGGAAAACAATCGCTATTTCCCATATACCCTTGATTTGCGAACCCCAACGAGGTAAAATAAAGGGTTCCTAGCGACATTAGGTTCATAGTGACATTATGTTGAAAACCAAAACCGTATTGATTTTTGATACGGTTTTGTTGCCTGAAAACGTTTTTAGTGAACCGTTTTCATCGGATTTTTAAATCCAACCATAGTTATCTAAAAGGATATATTCTTATGCAAAAGCTAACAGACGTCGGCGAGAATCTCGTCAACAATATAGCGTCACGTTATGCCTTAAGTTACGACGCAGTGGTTCACATGTTAGTTGCTGTTAATAACGGCGGCGGCTCAATGGCCCAATTTAACTGCCCTGAGCTTGGTGGATCTGGCCAGTGGATGCGTGGCGGAATGACAATGGTCGGCGATATGTTTAACAATGGTCTGAAAACGACAGTCGATAATTTATGTAATGAACTATCAAAAATACTTTCTAATAATCAGGTTTTTCCGGTAATTCCACCGGGTACACCCGGTAGTAATCAATGGTGGCCAAGCAATCTGGGCATCCCGTTTAGTAGCGGCTCGCAAAATAATATCCGTTACGCTGTATTCCCTAACCGGTTAGCGGTTGAATTTAATGGACAAGTGTCAGTCTATGATACTCTCAACCATAACATTAGTGGCGTAAGCCAGCAACAAGGCAGCAACACGTCACTTACGTTCAATAGTCAATGGGGGACAATTGCAGTAAACAACCTGCCTATAATTTCAGGACAGGAAATGGCTCCAGCGGCACAAAACAACTTTGCGGTACAGAAAACAGAAGCGCCATTTGTTCCTGCACCAGAACCAGCATCAACCGATACATACCAGAATAATACGAGCGCGCAATATGATGTGAATAACACACTAGAAATAATCGGGAAGTTGGCGAAACTTCGCGACGCAGGCGCGCTAACAGACGATGAGTATAATGTGAAAAAAACTGACTTACTAAACCGAATCTGATAAGAGTATTATAACCTTAGGAATTCTTTTCTTGTTTTTTTACCCATCAAGGGGGCACTGAAAAAAGTAAGAAAGAATTTCGTGAAGGTACTTATCCCTTTTATCGGGGTTACTCATTTAAGACAATATCGTAAAAACCTCAAGTTGATGAAGGTTAAGTAGATAAGTGCAGACCTCGAAAAGCTTCAGAACTCCAACGGGGTAAAAAAGCGACACATAATGTGGAATTTTGTTGCTATGTAAAAATGCAAAGAGGCACCAACAGTATTATGAGTAACACAGATTTTAAAGCTTCTTCCAGGCTGAAAACCAAAACCGTATCGCTTTTTGATACGGTTTCGTTGCCTGGAAATGCCTATTGTGAACCGTTTTCTTCACAGGGGCAATCGCGTAATCATTGGCAACCTATCCTCGGTGCATTTGATGACAAGGGGTCTGATTCTTTAGGGCAGTCTCACGAAAGAGCCAGGCGAATGCGCCACGAAGATGGGGCCACCATAAACCCGTTTGCTGACCCCAAGGAAAGAACCTCCTCCTGGGCACTTGATATGATTCCGTTTCCCATTTCAGATGGTGAATGGACAGAAATTGAAAAAGGCTTGACGCAACGTGCAAGCTTACTCGAAAAAATCCTGGCGGACACTTATGGGCCGCAGGAGTTGTTGGCAAATGGCAGTATCCCCGCAGAACTGGTCTTTGCAAATCCCAACTTTCTACATTCCTGCCATGGAATTCAACCTTCTGGTAACCGTTTTCTGACCTTCTATGCAGCCGACCTATACCGTGGAGCGGATGGCCGTTTTCGGGTGCTTCGAGATTTCGGATCTAACCCGCCTGGTCTTGGTTATGCCTTGGAAAACCGGATCGTCATGTCTCGGGTATTGTCTGATTTATACCACAAATCTCAGATACGCAGGTTGGCACCTTTTTTTCAGAGCTTTCACCGAGCTTTGATTCAACGAGCATCTCTTCGCAAAGAAGATCCGGGTATTGTGCTTTTTTCTCCAGGTCCAGACAGCCATATCTACTATGAGCACGCCTTACTATCACGCTATCTTGGTTACCCTCTGGTTGAGGGGCAGGACCTCACCGTGCGCAACGGTAAGGTCTTTTTAAAAAAGCTGGCAGGGCTTGAACCAGTGGAGGCGTTATTTCGGCATATACCTGATCTCAGCATTGACCCTTTTGCTCTTAGACGTGAAACCGCTAATGGAGTAGCGGGGCTTATCCAGGTGTGTCGTGAGCAAAACATAGATATTGTCAGTCCCATTGGCAGTGGCTTTGTCGATACTCCGGTATTAAAAACCTTCCTTCCTTCACTTTGTCGGCAATTGATGGGATCAGACCTGTTGCTTGAGAACCATCCGGCGTGGTGGTGTGGCAATACTGATGGGCTGGGGCATGCCGAGACTTATTTGAGCCAATTGACAACTTCTTCGGCAATGGACCGGACAGCCGTTGTCGACCAGTCTGCCGATTTACTCTCAGAAATTAAAAGAAAACCTGCTCAATACATGGTCTCCGATTCTTTTACACCTTCTGTGGCTCCAGCATGGGATGATCAGGGCGTCAGCGAATGCTATAATGTACTACGGGTTTTTGCCTGCGCAACAGAGCATGGTTTCTCTGTTATGCCAGGAGGTCTTGCCATCACCGCCGGTGATGTTGAAACTCTCAAAAGAGATAATCCAGAACGACAGCGGAGCAAAGATATATGGGTTTTATCAGACAAGCCCGTCGAACCTTTTACTCTGATGGATGGATTTCACGCTGTTACAGAATTCAAACGGAGCAGTGACCAGCCCAGCAGAGTTGCGGATAACTTGCTTTGGCTGGGGCGGTACCTTGAGCGTGCAGAGGGGTTGATACGGCTGCTGCGGTCAATTTATCAACGATTGTCAGGAGAGGATCGGCTGCAGGACATCCCTGAGTTGCTGTTTTTGCTCAATATTCTTAAAGAAAAAAAAATTGTCCCCCTGTTCCCTGAAGCTGAAATAGGTCGTCCCCTTTTCCGTGAATTGTCACAACAGCTTCATGCTGCACTCTATCGCAAGGATAGCTCTGGAAGCGTTGTCTTTATTTTGCAGCTTGTGCAGGAAACAGCGCGAAACGTTCGAGACCGACTTTCTGTGGACTGTTTCCGAGTAATTAACCGCCTTGAAGACTTTGCAGACAGTAAAGCCAGTGATCCTTTAGAGG
>JASJGT010000045.1:0-13675 GCA_033791405.1 Desulfuromusa sp. | reverse complement strand
TGTGAAACAATTCCGGGGCGGTCACGGCCGATAATAGTCAGGGCAAAATGTTGCATATTACCTCCTGCAGGAAAAGGGAGAGTTACTGATAAATATAATTCTGGATTTGTAGCATAAAAAACTTATGTTTCGGTTAAAAATAGAGAAAATGTTTGCTGTTTTTCTACAATCAAGCCCCTGGATCTCAGGGAAGATACATCTTTTTTGGACTCATCGTGTGAACATGGCTTTAAATTTGATAAACTCACAAAATCCTAACAAAAGAGGTGGATATTGCAAAATCTTTTGAAAAAATGTGAGGTTTATATGACAGACCAGAAAAAATTCGTTCTTGTTGTTGAGGATGAAGAAGATATTCTTGCTTTGCTTCATTACAATCTGATCAAAGCGGGATATGAAGCTGATTGTGCCGCCCACGGTGAGGAAGCGCTCAAGGCCATTGCCGCAAAAAAACCTGATTTAATTCTGCTTGATTTGATGCTTCCCGGGGTCGATGGTATGGAGATTTGTCGCCAGTTGCGTAGCAATGAGGAGACTCGTGAATTACCCATCATCATGCTCACTGCGCGTGGAGAAGAGGAAGATGTGGTGCGTGGACTTGAGTTGGGGGCAGACGATTATGTGACCAAGCCATTCAGTATTAAAGTTTTATTGGCTCGAGTCCAGACTGTTCTCCGCCGCAAAAGTATACTCCAGAAGGAGTCGGAGAAGGAGGAACTTATTCGTGGTGATCTCAGAATTCATTCTGGCCGCAGTCTGGCGCAGGTCGAAGGAAAAACAATAGATTTGACCTTTACTGAATTCCGGGTTCTTGAGGCTTTAGCCAGCCGGCCTGGCTGGGTATTTACACGTTATCAAATTGTGAATGCCGTTCGCGGTGAGGACTATGCGGTCACTGATCGTGCCGTTGATGTCCAAATTGCAGGCTTAAGGAAAAAGCTCGGCTCCTGTAGCCATTATATCGAAACTGTCCGCGGAATAGGTTATCGCTTTCGGGAGGAACTGTGAATTTGCATCGACGGCGCCTTGTTTGGCAACTTTATCCATCCTATCTATTATTGATTATTTTTATTTTTCTGGCTGTCGGTTGGTATCTTTCGGGTGAACTGCGGAGCTTTCACTATCAGCAGACAGAGGATGATTTACGTGCTCGTGCACAACTGGTTGGACAGCAACTTCAGGGGCATTTGACCCTCGACGAGCAGCAATGGCTGTTGCCTCTGGTCAAACGCCTGGGGGAACAATCGGTTACCCGCATTACCGTTATTCTGAATGATGGCAGAGTGTTGGCCGATTCAGAAGAAAACGCACAGCTGATGGATAATCATGGACAGCGACCAGAAGTTTTGGAGGCGCTTGCGGGGCAGCAAGGGCAGTCGGTCCGTTTCAGTAATACTCTGGGGCAATCGCTGATGTATGTTGCTATGCCTGCATATGCCGAAGGAGAGCTGGTGGGAAGTATCCGAACAGCGTTACCTGTCTCTGCCATTGATGCGACGCTTAAGGGTATTTTTTGGAAGCTGTTGCTGGCTGGTTTTATTATTGCGATCCTGTTAGCTCCTCTCTGTTGGTGGTTGTCCCGTCGTATCAGTCGCCCTTTAGAACTGATGACCGATGGGGCGCAACAATTTTCACGTGGTAATCTGGATACCCCGCTGGCGGTGACAGGTTCTGTAGAGATGCGACGCTTGGCTGAAGCCATGAATCAGATGGCTGCGAATTTAGCAGAACGTATCGGCATCGAGGTTGGACAGCGCAGTGAAATTGAAACGGTTCTCGGCTGCATGGGCGAGGGTATTATTGCCGTGGATAATGATGAAAATATCATCCGCCTCAATAGGGCTGCTGCAGAATTATTTGCGGTGTCTTCCCGATTGAAGCCTGGACGATCTATTCAAGAAGTGGTCCGTCAAGCTGAACTTCAACGGTTTATTCGCCAGGCATTGAGCCAACAGGAACCTCTTGAAGATGAACTGGTGATGCATGGACCTGATAAACGTTATCTCCATGTTCATGCAACTCCTCTGACGGGGAATGAAGATAGTCGCATCGGGGTATTGATCGTCCTGCACGATCTGACCCGGCTACGCCAGCTTGAATCAGTTCGCCGTGATTTTGTAGCCAACGTTTCTCACGAGTTAAAGACTCCGATCACTGTAATTCGTGGAGCGGTCGAAACCCTGCTTGATGATGAGTCGACCAATACCGCCAGTCAACGTTTTCTGCAGATCATCTTCAAGCAGAGCGAACGGCTCAATGCTCTGGTCGAAGATCTTCTCAACCTGTCACGCATAGAACAGGGTGCTGAGCAAGGGGGCTGGGAACTGCACTGTGAGCCATTATTGCCAATTCTGGAGAGTGCCCGAGTTGCCTGCGAAAGTTTGCTGCTGCAGCAGCAGATCAAACTGCGGATTGATTGTTCCGAGGAGTTCAGTGCACGGGTCAATACCTCATTGCTCGAGCAGGCGATTATTAATCTACTGACGAATGCCATTAAATACAGCGAACCTGGTAGTGAAGTGGTGATTGAGGTGACGGAACTGGATCAGCAGGTCAGTATCCAGATGCAAGATCATGGGTGTGGAATTGATCAGGAACACTTCCCTCGACTCTTCGAGCGGTTTTATCGTGTCGATCTGGCGCGCAGTCGCAATCTCGGCGGCACCGGTCTCGGCCTGGCAATCGTAAAACATGTTGCCCATGCCCATGGCGGCGAAATTCTGGTGACCAGCCAGCCAGGGGAGGGCAGCTGCTTTACCCTTCTGCTGCCGCGGCCACGTACAGAACTCAATCCCTGAAATTAGTATGATTTAGCAAAATGCTTACTTTCCGCTAACACAATCCTAACACTCGGGGTTCATCTTCTCGGCCATCAATTAACGATAATAATTATCCGAGGAGATGGTCGAAAATGAAACCACAATTGAAATTGAAATGCCTCACCTTGGCTCTGCTGTTTCTGGCTGTAGCTGCCACCACCAGTTTTGCCAACCCACTCAAAGTTGATGTGAACATCAGTGATTATGTCAAAGTTCAAGGCGTTGCTGGTAACTTGAACAGTATCGGTTCCGATACTCTGAACAACATGATGACCTTTTGGGGCGAAGGCTTTCGCAAGCAGTATCCGAATGTGAATATCCAGATCGAAGGGAAGGGATCAAGCACCGCTCCGCCGGCTCTGATCGAAGGAACCAGCCAAATTGGACCCATGTCGCGTAAGATGAAGGACAAGGAAATTCAGGCTTTTGAGGGTAAGTACGGTTTTAAGCCAACCACCATCGGTGTTGCTCTGGATTCCCTGGCGGTTTTTGTCAACAAGGATAACCCGATCAACGGCATGTCCTTGCAGCAAGTGGATGCAGTCTTCTCAAAAACTTTCAAAGGTGGTCTGCCTGACGCAGAAACCTGGGGTAATATTGGCTTGAAGGGCGAGTGGGCTAATAAGCCGATCAGCCTCTATGGTCGTAACTCTGCCTCCGGAACCTACGGCTATTTCAAAGGAAAAGCTCTGTTCAAGGGCGATTATAAAGATACGGTTAAAGAACAACCTGGCAGCGCTTCCGTTGTTCTCGGTGTGACCGAAGATAAATCAGGTATCGGTTACTCTGGTATCGGCTACAAGACTTCCGGCGTCAAGGCGATTGCTCTCGGTAAGAGAGATGGAGATACACAGTACGAACCAAACTACGCCAATGTTATGAATGGCAAGTACCCACTTGGCCGGTTGCTTTATGTCAACGTGGTTAAAGAGCCAAACAAGCCTTTGCCAACTCTGGTCAAAGAATTCCTCAAGTTTGTTCTCTCGAAAGAAGGTCAGGAGATTGTCATTAAAGATGGTTACCTGCCACTGACAGCTGAGATCGTTAAGCAACAATTGGCTCTTCTCGACTGATCTGAAACATCTTAAGTACCTAGGTCCTGTTCCATAATGGGGCAGGACCTATTCGTGTCTCATTGAAGTGAGAAAATTTATGAATCCAGCTTTTCTCAGAAAAATAAAACGGAATGACCGGATTGCCCGCTGGGTTATTACCGTTGGCGGAATGGCGATCATTCTCAGCGTTGTTCTGATTCTGATCCTGATTGCAAAGGTCTCCCTGCCCCTGTTCTTTTCTGCTGATAAGAATCTGTATGCCAGCTTCCAGTTGGATGTAGGCACGGCCGAGCAAAAGATCATGGCATTGGGGATGGATGAATATCTGGAGACCGGTTACACGATAGATCAAGCTGGCAAGGTACAATTTTTTAATCTGCCTGATGGATCTTCTCTGGACACTCTGCAAGTCGTCAGTAAAACAGGTTCAGAGCGGTTGATTTCAGCAGAAACCTATGGACGCTTGAATCACATGCTGATTTGGGACGATGGCAGCGTCACGATTGAACAGGTCAAATTCTTCTCATTTTTTGATGAAAAAAATGGCAATCAGCGCAGCATTCGACACTTGATAGAACAATTTGCGGTATTCCCTCCCCCTGAATCTGGTGTGCCGGTGAATACTCTGGCCAGGGTCAGCGATGACGGGCGCCAGGTTCGCACCGATCTTTTTCGCGATGGCTCCTTTCAAGTCAGAATCGCTGAAGAGACAGAGAGCCTCTTTGGAAGTGGAGAACTGGTTGAAAAAACCCATCCGTTAAGAGTTGCAGCGTCAGGAAACATTTCTGCCATGACTCTATCAACTGACGGGATCAAGCTTTATGCCGGTACCGATCAAGGTGAAATTTTACGTTGGGACCTTTCTGATATTGAAGAACCTGTATTAGAAGAGGTGACCCAGGCGTTTGTAGATAAGACAAAAATAACGGCACTGAATATGGTTTTTGGCGATGTTTCTCTGATTGTAGGAGACAATCAAGGGAGGCTGTCAACCTGGTTTCCGGTTATGGATGAAACAAGGAGTTGGATACTGACCAAGATTCATGAACTAAAAGGGCACTCACAGCCACTGCTCTATGTTGCCCCAACACCGCATGATAAATCGGTTGTCAGTTTTGCCACGGATGGTCTTCAGCTGAGCCATATGACCAGTGAACGTTTTTTGCTGGGAATCAATTCTCCAGGCGATCAAATTATCAGTTATGCACAAACGACACGTGGCAATGGGATCATCACCCTCTCTGATAGCGGCAAAATATCAAGCTGGAAGCTCGATATTCCGCATCCGGAAGTGAGCCTGAAAACCCTGTTCGGGAAAGTCTGGTACGAAGGCTACCCTGAGCCGAGCTATTCTTGGCAATCTTCGGCCGGAACCAATGACTACGAACCCAAGCTGAGTTTGACTCCGCTGATCTTCGGCACCCTGAAGGGGACCTTTTACGCCATGCTGTTTGCCGTACCACTGGCAATCTATGGTGCAATCTATACCAGTCAATTTGCTCGACCTAAATTCAAAGGGATTGTCAAACCTGCAGTTGAAGTTATGGCTGCTATCCCGACAGTTATTATCGGCTTCCTCGCTGCACTCTGGCTGGCTCCATTGATCGAACGCTCCCTTGGCTCGATGTTTTTGAGCCTGATCCTGGTTCCGGCGGCGTTGATGATCAGTATTGCTCTGTGGCAGGCAGTGCGTAAGTTTGAATCTTTGAAACGGATCGAGCATGGGTTCGAGTTTTTAGCGATAGCGCCAGTTCTCATTATCGCCGTGGCGATTGCCGCAGTCCTTGGACCAGGGCTGGAAAACTGGTTTTTTGGCGGCGATTTAAAGCAATGGCTGTTTACTGAAATGGGCACTCGCTACGATCCACGAAACTGCATCATCATAGCTTTTGCTATGGGTTTTGCCGTCATTCCGATTATTTTTACTATTTCGGAAGATGCTCTCTCGAATGTCCCGCCCAGCCTCAAGGCGGCCTCTCTGGCCCTGGGTGCCAGCCGCTGGCAAACGGTCTGGCGGGTTATTCTTCCCTCCGCCAGTCCTGGGATTTTTGCCGGAACGATGATTGGTTTTGGCCGTGCGGTTGGCGAAACTATGATCGTGCTGATGGCAACTGGAAATACCGCCATCATGGATCTGAGTATCTTTAACGGGATGCGACCCTTGTCAGCCAATATTGCGGTTGAGATTCCTGAAGCACCGGTGGATGGATCTCTTTTTCGAACGCTCTTTCTTTCCGCCGTCATCTTGTTTGTGATGACCTTCATTGTTAATACTGTCGCTGAAATTGTTCGCCAACGACTACGTGCTAAATATGGACGGTTTTAGGGATCTGTCGGGCTGGTGTGAACCAACAGATTCCAGGGATTTTGAAAGCTATGGCTACAACGAAAAATATGAGCAAGTATTGGCAGGTTGGTGAGCCAATGGTCTGGCTGTCGGGGGCGGCTCTATCGCTGACCCTCCTGACCGCTATTGTTCTGCTGGCTGTTATTATGATCAACGGTCTGGGGGTTTTCTGGCCTTCTGAATTGCACGAATTGAAACTCAAAGATGGCAGTCAGGTTATCGGTCAACTGATGCGCAGTGAACCGGCTGCAGACAATTCTGGTTTGCGGCGCCAATATAAAATTGCCAATCGCGATTTGTACGGGCTCGATTTCCGTTGGATTGATGAAGATCAAATCATTTCCGAGAAAACCCCCGCTCAGCTTTTAGTCCTGGAGCGGATTGAACATGGCGATTTTTACGGTGTTCTGGAAGGGCTTACTGTTGGAACAAACCAGATACCTTCTGCATCGATCGTTGATTTAACCAATGCACTGGGAACGGTTAAAGGTGAATTGGGAAAGCTGTCAGAGCTAGAAGATAAGCTCAAAGATGCCAGCTATCAGAGTGAGCAGCTACGGCATCAGATCCTGAAACTTGATTATAAAAAGGTCGCAAAAGACGATCTGACTCGGCAGCAACTTGTCAATGAAGAGCAGGTTATAGGACAGGAATTTGGCAAATTGGTTGACTTACAGACCAAACGCACTGAGAAAGTACGTCAGGCCAAGGCGATTTTTGTAGATGCCAACGGGCAGGAGAAAGAGGTTGTCCTCGCCGATATTTTTCAAGTTTATGCACCGAACCAGATGTCTACGAGCGATAAAATTATTTTTTACGCAAAAAAACTCGTTGAACTGTTTGTTGGCGAGCCGCGTGAGTCTAACACCGAAGGTGGCCTGTTCCCGGCAATCTTCGGTACCGTCATGCTGATCTTTGTTATGAGTCTGTTCAGCTTTCCCCTCGGAGTGATTGCCGCCATCTACCTGCGTGAATATGCCAAAGACGGGCTGTTGGTCAGGATCGTCCGGATTGCTGTGAACAATCTGGCGGGGATTCCATCAATTGTTTACGGAATCTTCGGCCTAGGTTTTTTCATTTATGGAATTGGTCACGGCATCGACACCCTGTTTTTCCCGGAAAGCTTACCAACCCCGACGTTCGGTACCGGCGGGCTGCTCTGGGCCAGTCTGACTCTTGCGCTATTGACGGTTCCGGTCGTGATTGTTTCCACCGAAGAAGCCCTTGGTGCGATTCCTCGGGAGATGCGCGAAGGATCATACGCCTTGGGTTCTACCAAGTTTCAAACCCTGGTAAGGATTTTACTGCCAATGGCATCGCCAGGAATTATGACTGGATTGATCTTGGCTATGGCCCGTGCAGCTGGCGAGGTCGCCCCACTGATGATCACCGGGGTGGTTAAGCTGGCACCAGCGCTGCCGATTGATGGAAACTTCCCGTTTTTCCATCTCGATCGTAAATTCATGCATCTTGGCTTTCATATCTACGATATCGGGTTTCAATCACCCAATGTTGAGGCGGCAAAACCGATGGTTTTTGTCACCACTTTATTGCTCGTGTTAATCGTTTTGATTATGAGCAGTGTGGCGATCCGCTTACGTAACAAGATGAAAAAACGCTATACTTTTGGAACTTTTTAGGAGAATAGAACCATCATGACCGAGATCAGGATTGAAAACCCGATTATTCAGGTGAATGACCTGAAATTTTATTATCCCGGCAACGCCCGGGCATTACATGGAATTGATCTCAGTTTTCCGGAAAAGCAGGTCACCGCATTGATAGGTCCGTCAGGTTGCGGCAAAAGTACCCTGATCCGCTGTTTCAACCGGATGAATGATCTGATTGATGGCTGTCGGGTTGAGGGTGAAGTTATCTTGGAAGGGGAAAATATTTACGGCAAACATACTGATATCATCGAACTGCGACGGAAGGCTGGAATGGTTTTTCAGAAGTCGAATCCCTTCCCCAAGTCAATCTATGAGAACGTTATTTATGGTTTGAGAATCGCTGGAGAAAAGGATAAGAATCTTTTCGATGAACGGGTTGAGACCAGCTTAAAGTCAGCGGCGCTCTGGGATGAGGTGAAAGACCGCCTTCAGGAAAATGCTCTTGGGCTGTCGGGTGGACAAATGCAGCGTCTCTGTATTGCTCGCGCGATTGCGGTTAATCCCAAGGTCATTCTTATGGATGAGCCGTGCAGTGCGCTAGATCCTAAATCGACGGCTCGGGTTGAAGAAACGATTAAGCAACTCCGCGAAGATTTTACGATTATTATTGTGACCCACAACATGCAACAAGCTGCCCGGGTTTCTGATTATACCGCTTTTTTGTTTGAGGGAAACCTGATTGAATTTGGTGTAACCGACAAAATATTCGTGAAACCACAAAATAAACAGACAGAAGATTATATCACCGGGCGTTTCGGTTGATTTAAGTAGAAAGGAAGGGTGTATGGCCGTTTTAATGCAGCAGGAACTCAATGTCCTGAAAAAGGAACTTCTTACCCTTGGAGCCGAAGTCGAAGGGCGGGTAAAGCAGGCGGTGCAGGCCCTTCTGACTGGCGACCGTAAGCTTGCAGAGCAAGTCAAGGGTGGGGATGATCAGATCGATAACATGGAGATCGAGTTGGAAGAAGAGTGCTTGAAGATATTGGCACTGCATCAACCCGTTGCAACCGATCTGCGTTTTATTGTTTCGGTGCTGAAAATCAACAACGACCTGGAGCGGGTGGCCGACTTTGCTGTTAATATTGCAGATCGGGCGCTGGATCTCGATGGTACCACCAAGGTTGACTGCCCTTACGCTATTGAAACCATGGCCAAGCTGGTTGAAGATATGTTGAAGATGGCTCTCGATTCGCTGGTGGAAAGAGATTCGCAGCTGGCTCGTAAGACAATCCAGCTCGACGATGACGTTGATACGATGCATCGCGGGAATTTTTCTCGGGTTAAGGAAGCCATTCGAAATAATCCAAACAATCTGGATGGTCTGATTTATTATCTGTCAATTTCGCGCTACTTGGAGCGAATGGGTGATTTAGCCACCAACATCGCTGAGGATGTTGTTTATCATGTCGATGGTGAAATTATCCGCCATGGCGGGATTCAGAGCTTTTCATAGTAAACATAGTTTCATCGTTACTCCCGAATGGCGCTAGTTTAAGTAACTTTGTCATGAACTCGGGGCTGTCCCAAGAGTTTACGAGCCATGAAACTGCGCCATTCACGTTACTCCCCCATTTTTACAAATCAGATTAAAATAAAAAATGGTATTGGCATTCATTGACTTAGCAAGCTATAAATATTGATGATATTTCATGCCTTTTTGTGAGTGCATCACATATTGTGCTTTGTCAACGGAGACCAACCATGCTTGAAGAGCTGCAAGAACGTATTACGAATCTGGAAGTCCATTTTAGCCACCAGACTCAACTGCTTGCCGAACTTAACGAGGTCCTCACCGATTGTAACCGGCGGATAGATTTGTTGAGCAAGGAAAACCAGCGCCTGCGGGATATGGTTAGTACCCTTTCACCGGCTTTGGAAGAATCTCCAGATGAGTAGCTGGTCTCTTGGCTTGTCACTTAGCCCCTCTTTGCGGCGGATTTTCCTGGAAGCTCTTATCCTTTGTCTCTTATCGGCCGCAGTCGGGTTGAGCCTGAACTTTAAGCTGATTTTTAATGCTTTCTCGGGAAAGTCAGTTTCTGCTCAGAATTCTACCAATACCATTAATGAAAAAACAGTTACTGAAAATTCAGCAACACTCAATGGTTTTCCTATCCCCGTGGAGCTGGATGAGCTGGATGAATTGATTGCAGCTGGTGCCCTTTTGGTCGATTCCAGAAATCCCGCTGATTTTCAGGAAAGTCATCTTTTCGGCGCTATATCTTTGCCTTATGCGGCACTTGGGGATCATTTAGCGAATTTCAAGAAGCAGGTTTCCGTTGATCAGACTCTGGTTATCTATTGCAGTGGCTATGGTTGTACAGATTCTTTTGACTTGGGGACGCGCTTAATTCAGGCAGGGTATGGCGACGTTTTGGTGTATGAGGGTGGTTTTCCTGAATGGCGGGATGCGGGGCGACCGCTGGAAAGGGCGGCAGAATGACTCTGTTAGGGAAAACGGTCTACCATGGCAGCCGACTTGCTCTGGCCGCAGTCTTTATCTATGCCGGAGTGGTTAAGGCCAACGATATTGTCGCTTTCGCCGGGCAGATTGGCAACTATCAGATCCTCCCCTATGCTTGGAACTATCTGGTCGCTACAATTCTCCCTTATCTTGAGCTGCTGTGTGGCATGTTGCTGTTGCTCAACCGGCGGGTTCGTCCTGCCGTGTTGGTTCTGTTTGTCCTGAATATTATCTTCATGTTTGTGCTGTTCTCTGCCATCATCCGTGGATTTGATATTGACTGCGGCTGTTTTAAGCCAGATTCAGCCACTCCGACTAGTCCCTTGGCGGCATTGTGGCGTGATGCCGGGTTATTGGTGCTGATGATTGCCACCTGGTTTCTGCGTGATGTGCAACACCCTGTGGAGGCAGACTAATGGCGCTGGAAGCATGGCAACAATCGCTGAAGGAAAGTGTGACGAGTGCGGAACAGTTGGCCGCTCACTTTGCTATTGATCCACGCCCGCTACTGGCAGTTGAAGCCCAATATCCGATGCGGATTACCCCCTACTATCTGGGTTTAGTAGAACAGGTCGATGATCCGATCTGGAAACAATGCGTACCGGATTTGCGTGAATTGGGCGGTGGCGGGTTGTCTGATCCCCTTGCGGAAGAAGACTTTTCACCGGTTCCCGCGGTGATTCATCGTTATCCAGATCGAGTGATATTTCTTGTTTCAGGAAGTTGTGCCAGTTATTGCCGTTTTTGTACCCGCAAGCGGAAAGTTGGTTGCGCCGACATGTCATTAAGCTTCCGTGAATTGCGCGAAGGGATTGACTACATTGCTGCAAATCCGCAAATCCGTGACGTGATTTTTTCTGGTGGTGATCCTCTGTTGTTGCCCGATTCCGTTCTGCAGGATTTACTTGCCCGGGTTTATGCAATTCCACATGTTGAAATTATCCGCATTGGCACACGGGTTCCGGCGACTCTACCAGAACGAATTACTGATCGATTATGTGCCATACTGAAGAAATTTCAGCCCCTTTATCTGAATACCCATTTCAACCATCCACACGAACTGACGGCGCAGGCGACTGAAGCTTGTATCCGTTTGGCCGATGCCGGAATCGTGCTAGGAAATCAGACTGTGCTGCTGCGTGGAGTCAATGATAATCCGGATATTATCAGTGAACTTTTCCGTGGATTACTGAAGATGCGGGTACGCCCCTACTATTTGCATCACATGGATTTGACGCGCGGCACCGGTCATTTTCGCACCTCAGTCAAAACAGGTTTAAAAATCATGAACTCACTGCGTGGGCCGGTGTCGGGCTTGGCATCCCCGCACTATGTCATTGATCTTCCTGAAGGGAAGGGGAAGGTGCCGCTGGTTCCAGAATATGTCAAAAAGCGGGGTGACATTCTACTGATCCGTGCTGCTGATGGCAGTGTGGTAGAGTATCCTGATTTGTCATCATGACTTTCACTGATCCAGGTTCTGTTTTACCGTAAGGGTATCCTCTATGCAAAACTTCCTGACTCCGGAAGAACTGGCATCTTCTCTTATCTCTTGGGGAGAGGCGAAAGTGCGGAGTTCATCGCTGCAGCTTCTGCTTCTCGGTTTTTTGGCTGGAGCCTATATCGGCTTTGCAGCGCACTTGGCAACCGTTGTCGGCACGGGAGACTTCTCTTGGATTGGTCTACAAAAGTTTTTTGTTGGCGCGGCTTTTAGTGTTGGCCTGATGTTGGTCATTATCCCTGGCTCTGAACTCTGGACCGGAAATACCATGATGACCGCAGCTTTCTTGGAGAAAAAAGTCTCTTTCGCCCAGATGATGCGTAACTGGTTCTGGGTTTATTTGGGAAACTTGGCAGGATCTATATTTCTTGCCTGGCTGATTGTCAGTCAGACCGGAATCATGGATGGTATTTTTGGCGGCACCGCTTTACAGATTGCATCTGCAAAGATCAGTCAGGAGGTCGTTGGACATTCTCATAACAGTGCCTATTTTTTCCGTGCGGTGGGATGTAACTGGCTGGTGTGTCTGGCGGTGCTTCTGGCAATGGCGGCAAAGGATATCAGTGGTAAATTACTCGGCATCTTTTTTCCGATCATGGCTTTTGTCGCGGCAGGGTTCGAACATGTGGTTGCAAATATGTACTTCATTCCTGCGGGAATTTTTGCCAAAAACTTACCGGGCGCGCGTTCGGCGTCCGGGCTTGATACTGCTGTTATTGATCAACTGGGATGGGTTGCCATGTGGCAGAACAATCTGATTACCGTTACCCTGGGAAATTTTGTCGGCGGTGGCATCTTTGTTGGGGTTATCTACTGGTGGCTTTATGTACGGAAAAGGAACTTCTGACGTTGATTTTACCTCAAGCCCTTGTCTGACTATACTCAGGCTAGGCGAGTTTATTTAATATCCTTGAAATTTTACGCTTAAACTCGGGAATGTCCTGAGATATCACGATCCAGACCAGCTTTATATCGATTCCCAGATAGTCGTGGACAAGTACATTTCTAAAAGCGGCGAGCGTTGATCACTCGATGTCTGGATGAGACTCTTTGAGATCGGCAGAAATCCGCTGAGTTGTTTCGGTCATCGTGTGGAGATTTCGCAGCACAGCGTCCTGATGAAGCTGTGATGAGAGAAATTCCTTCTTGCCGGATTCAGTCGCCGCTTCAATGCGGCTAATCATTTCCAGAATATGCTGTAGATATACTTTGTCGCTTTTCACAGTGCAATAGCTTCAGTCAGAATTTGATCCCGAAGAAGTGGATTGAGCCCTGACTCAGTTACGACATCTATGTGTCGACCGAGAAGCTGCTCAAGGTCAAGAATAAGACCAGCCGGAAACCATGCACTGACGTTTGACCCAGTCGTGACAAGAAGGTCAATATCACTTTTGGAAGAGTCATCACCGCGCGCTACCGATCCAAACACCCGAATCGAAGTAACCCCATGGTGTTCTGCCACTTCAAGTACGTTTTTGCGCTTTTCATGTAAAATGTCGATGGTCGTCATTAGAATTCTCCATGTCGAGTATGCCTGTACTCTATCGTAACTCGACCATTCTGCACAACTCTGATTTGACTAGCTCCAGTTGGGTCGAAATGAGTTTGAATAAAATAGGGGAAGCGTCCCTATTTCATTTCTGATCCTAATTTTTGATTGACCCCTGTCAATGATTCTAATTGTCAGATGAAAATAGTAAAGTAAATAGTTAGAAAGTTGCATTTAATAGCCCATTAAAGATATAAACAAGCTAAGGGAAACAAACGCACTTGGTGTAAAACAATGACAACGCCAGAGCCAAAAATATTTGACACCATGGAC
>JASJGT010000044.1:0-3203 GCA_033791405.1 Desulfuromusa sp. | reverse complement strand
ACCTGCTCCAGCACCAGCTGTCACGGCGGCCAGACCACGCCTGCCTGGTTGACCGGCTCTATAAATGTCAACACGCAGTGTGAATCCTGCCATGATTACGGCACATCGCAGTACAATAGCTTAAACTCAGGTGAACATTTGTTCCATTTGGTTGATGGATTGCTTTGTGTGGACTGCCATAACACCACCAAACTGGCGACCGGTCATTTCACCAACCTGGAAACCCCAACTTTTGAGCAGGATCCGGGTGCGAACATCGGGGGGAGTGGCACTTTTGTCAGCAATTACAATATCAGCACCAACACCTGCACGACTGAATGCCATGCAGCTCCCATAGCATGGCCGTAACATGGCAACCGTTGCCAATCAATGATTGGCGGCTAATTGATCCGATCTATTCCTAAACGTTTTGATATGTCAGCACCGATAAAATGAAAAGTGGCCCGTCCTTTCTGGATGGGCCACTTTTTTTCAGGCATCAATGACGCAATTCTTCCGCGATCTTGACGCCCATCCGGCCCGGGTCGAGTTCCAGGTTCAGCCGGCTGGTGCCGCGATAAATCTCGACCAGGATGCGTTCCTTACCTGCCGCCTTGGCGACCTTGATCATCTCGAGAAGCTCGTCGATAGTCTCAGGTCGCTGCCCGTCGTAACTTTCCAGGTAATCTCCCGCCTCTATCCCACCCGTCTCCGCGTTACTGCCGACCTCGACCTCCAGAACTTCTATAGCAGGCGCCGGGATCAAGTTTTCCGGTGAGCGGTAGAGGATCAGGTAGCTGCGAACGAGTTGGACGGCCTGGTTGATCTCATCATCCGTCGGGTGCTGGTCTACAGGTCGTTCTGAAAAATCGTACGGTTCTGGTAAGTAACGAAGCTCAGCCGTTTTTCCGGGAATCATATAGGGGGTAAGGTCTATCTCCCATGGGTGTACGACATCTCCCGGGGCCCAGCCGGCTCGCGCATACTTCCAGGTTCCGGCCTGCGGACGGACCGGGTTCAGGTAATTATCGGTTTTCCAGAGGCTGTTTGAAAAACGCATCTCAGTTGCAGGATTCTCTCGATCCGCAACAAAGGCAAGCGTTCGTCGGGACGGGGTGAATTCGCCGATTTCGGAATGCCCAGAGGTGGTTATGAACAGGCGGGCGGCCCGAGCTTCCTGGTCAATCTTCAGGTTCCGAGGAAGAAAAAAATCACTGAAATGATTCTCGGTTGATTTGTACTGGGCTATGCCGTGCCATAACGGAATAATCTGGTATGGCATTAGTTCCGGCACCCCATGGTAGAATTCCAGTGACGCGCTCAACATGAAGCCACGGTCGGCATCCGGATCAGTGTTGACAGCGATTTCAAAACCGGTCTCACCTGCCAACCAGGGCCGGAAGTGAGAGACATCAACTTGCCAGCGTCCGGGGGTTAGAAACGGGGTGATGAACGGTGCGATGTCGTACCTTTCGCCATTGGAATTGATGATGTATAGGTGGCCGGTGCGATCCCACTTGTCCCATTTTGTGCCTGCGTCATGATTTTCGAGCGTCAGGATGATGCGACCGTAAGCCCATTCACGTGGCGGCAGACTGACAATACTTTGCTGGGAGGGGACAGATCTGTTGACCTGAACGTGATTAAATAGTTCGAAACGTTTTGCCGGGCGCCTCGGTCTGGCGGGCTCGTTTTTGCTGAACTGAATATCCCGCACAGCGAACTCGGTGACTGTGCTTTCGCGGGATCCTGCCCCGATCGCCAGCCGCGCTTCGTAGGGCTGCATACCTGGGATGAAGTAGCGCTCGAAGACCGGTTGGCCAGCGACGAGCACACTGACCTCAGCTCCACCCACGACATGCTGAAGCGCGATTTCCCAGCCGGTAAACTTGCTCCGAAATTCGACCGGTACCAGGCGTTTGACGACTTCCCGCCCATCCCAATGGAGCGACAGTTCGCGCTCCGGGAATCCCTGATAATTCCCCTGAGGTCCGAATCGCTCATCACTGGGTGGATTATGTACATCGATGCCGACGGCAAAACTTCCCTTGAGGTTTGGTTCGCTCCAGTTCTTGATATAGGGTGCTGGCCCGCGTTTTCCGTACTCGGCCGTATTCAGAAAAACAAAGGCCCCTCCCTCTCCGCCTTCCAGAACGCGGAGTTGGAAATCCAGCCTGAGCCTTTCGAAAGCGCCTTGCTGGGCAAGGTCGAAGGCTACGGTGTTTGACTGCCCAGGAGTTCTTTTACTGTCAAGTAGAAGATAAGTTCCGTCAACAAGTATGGGGGGATTTCCCGCTTCAAATGCCGAATAATGTGCTTGCGGAAGCTCTTGCGCTAACAGAAGAGCAGGAAAAAACAGACACAACAGCAAAGAGGTCAACAGGGACATGGCTTTAAAAAATCTGTTCAAGGCTGTTATCCCGGTAATCTTCACGATGGTTCCTCCTTTTGGCCAGCATCTTCAAGAATACACGTTAAAGCAGGTTCTTGACAAAGATGATTTTGTTTCCAAAGGATTGAATTTCCAGTAACATGGCGATATCTGGGACGAGATTTTTAAATATGGCAATCCCACTCGCGCCAGCGACAAATTATTAACGCAGTTCGAATCTTTTTTCAAAGGCAGGAAATCAAACCATATACCTGCAAAAAGGGGAATTATTGCAACCTGCAGTTTCCATCATCATCGTCAATTGGAACGGACGTTCCCATCTGGTTGACTGTCTCGACAGCCTTGCGGCGCAAACCTTCCGGGATTTCGAAGTTGTGTTTGTCGACAACGGCTCAGTCGACGATTCGGTTGCCCTTGTTCGAGCAGAGTACCCTTGGGTCAGGCTGGTTCCCCTGTCGGAAAATACCGGTTTTGCGACAGGGAACAACCGTGGTTTAGAGCATGCAGTTGGTGACTATATCGTGACTCTGAATAACGACACCAGGGTCGCGGAGGACTGGCTGGATACCTTGCTCAGTGTCGCCGAGTCCAACCCGCGTGCGGGGATGGTAGGTTGCCGAATCTGTTCGTTTTCCGAGCCGGATATCATCGACTCGCTAGGCATGGGCATCTGTGCCGACGGTATGTCGCGGGGGATGTATCGCAATCGCCGCTGGTCTGAACTGTCTTTGCCCAAGACTATGCAGATCCTCTTTCCAAGTGCCTGCGCTGCGCTGTATCGACGGAAGATGCTCAGTGAAATCGGGTTCTTTGATGATGATTTCTTTGCCTA
>JASJGT010000043.1:0-3964 GCA_033791405.1 Desulfuromusa sp. | reverse complement strand
GTAAAGGGTTCCATTTCCGTCGCCCGTGACGGATGCTCTTTACGCAACGGATGCCCTGGCCAGTTTTCCGGCATCAGGATTCGGCGAAGATCAGAATGGTCACTGAATTTGATCCCGAACATGTCGTAAACTTCACGCTCGTACCAACCGGCGGAAGGCCAGACATTTGTGATGCTGGGAGCCTGCGGATATTCCCCGCTCAGCGGCACCTTAATACGCAGGTAACCGGGCACGGAAAAATTCAGCAGATGATACACCAAAGTAAACTGTTGATCGGGTTGTTGCTGGCGATGGCGCTCATCAACTGCAGTCAAGTCTTCCAGACGCTGGTAGGGGGGAGTGGCTGCATGCTTGAGAAACCGCATCAGCTCAGGCAACAATTGCGGAGGACAAACCAGCACCGGCATATCTGCTGCAAGCGAATCATGGGTCACCTGGCCAGTAAAGCGCTCCTGCACCTCGCGGTAAAGCTGTTCGGTGTTATCAGGAAAAACCTGTTTCGGTTGCGGCGGTCGCCAACTGTTGTGACTGCGGGTATTGGAAAAACTCGGTGGTTGTTGAGCTGTTCCTCGCAGCGGGCTGCTTCCATACCCCGGGCCACGCGGATCACGACTTTTAGTGATTCCATCGATCAACGCTGGAACAATTGTCCCTTCGCTGCCCCCCTGCATACCGAACACCTTGCGGGTCGGTTGTTCTTCAGCGGCAATTTTTTTCTGCAGTTCAAGAATTCCATGCAGAAAAGCTTCGGGACGTGGTGGACAACCGGGGATATAGATATCAACCGGCAGTATCTGGTTGACCCCCTGGATGACACTGTAGACATCATACATGCCGCCCGAGTTGGCACAGCTGCCCATCGCCATCACCCATTTAGGATTGGGCATCTGCTCATACAGGCGCAGAATTGAAGCTCCCATCTTTTTGAATGGAGTTCCGGAAATAATCATCAAATCGGCTTGACGCGGCGTTCCACGCAATACCTCGGCGCCGAACCGGGCCAGATCAAAACGAGGAGTCATGCTGGCCATCATCTCAACAAAACAGCAGGACAAGCCGAAAAACATCGGCCAGAGACTGTTTTTACGGCCCCAATTGATCAGATCATCGGCCCGCGTCAGCAGCACACCCTGCGGCAGCTTTTCACTCATTCGGTTTTCCTCCGCTGATCACGAGAGCTTTGCGAACCCCACTCCAGGCCGCCCACCTTCCACAGATAAATCAATCCAAGAAAAAGAATTACAATAAAAAAAGTGATTTGCCAGAATCCAGCCCAACCGAGCAGGTCATAGGCCACTGCCCAGGACACAACAAAAACTGCCTCGACGTCGAAAACAATAAAAAAGATCGCAACCAGATAGAAAGGGACCGGCTCCCGCAGCCGCGCATCACTGCCTGGCAGAATAGCAGATTCGTAGGGGCTATCTTTAGTGGCAGAATGGGTCCGATTGCCCAGCACCCTGGTAAGGATCAGCAACAATAGAATCAAGCCAATCGCAATCAAAGCATAAAGGCCAAGAGATATCAGCCCCTCAAAGCTTGGAGGGCAGGCAGATGTAGATTCAGAAGAGGGCAACATGAAAATCCCAGGAGCAATAAAAACAGTGACAAAGATTTTCGAACGGGCCAAATATTACCATACTTTATCCTCAATAAAGAAATAGGTCTGAAAAAATACTACCTGCCCTTTCTAAATGAGTTTACTCAATATTATCAGAAGCTTTTATAATTTCCAAACGCGCCAGCTCGTCGCAGCGCTCATTTTCCAGATGCCCCGCATGCCCTTTCACCCAGACCCAGTCAACCTGATGATGCTTAACCAGTTCCAGCAATCGTTCCCAGAGATCACGATTGGCAACCTCAGCTTTTTTCGAATTTTTCCACCCCTTGCTCTGCCAGTTTTCAATCCACTCCGTCATTCCCTTGACCAGATACTGCGAATCGGTGGTCAGACAGATCCGACAGGGACGAGTGAGAGCCTCTAATCCGGCGATGGCCCCGAGCATCTCCATACGGTTGTTAGTTGTTTCAGCAGCATAGCCAGAAAGCTCTTTCTCGTGGTTCCCATGGCGTAGAATGGTACCATAACCGCCAGGACCTGGGTTGCCGGAGCATGCTCCGTCAGAAAAGATTTCAACTAATATCGATTGTTTGGTCATGGAAAATATCCTTGGATAGCGAGCAGGATAGCATATATTGGTTCGCCCGCAAAAAATTGTAGGATGATTAAGCAAAAAAATAACCACCAAATCAACAGGGGGATTCGCCCACTTCGTCACCTGCATCACGCGGGTTCCTGCGTAGGCCCCCTCCATTCGCTGGCGCGGCCATCCCTAGCCGCTTTTCTGACATTAACCTGCATCCGTGAGTGGGCGACGAAATAAGAGTGCAAGAGCTTGGATTGAATAAGTGGTTCAAAAATCTTAGCTGCACCCAAAGGTTCAGTGGTGATTTTTGGGACACTTAGGCAATTCAATGGCTTGTGCTTTTAACCGTCGATCCATTCACCGATGCAGGTTAATGTCAGCGCTCATTCCGCTTCAAATCCCCAAGCAATATAAATAAGAAAAGCCCTTCCATTTACGTGGAAGGGCTTTTCTTATTTTGGCGTCCCCAGGGGGATTCGAACCCCCGTCGCCGCCGTGAAAGGGCGGTGTCCTGGGCCAGGCTAGACGATAGGGACTTAGACTTCAAGTCCCTGCGGGAAATGTACCCGCAGAACGCTACTTTTTACATTGTTCACAAAAACACGCTGTTACGTGGAAGCATTTTCTACCTCAAAACACTATAAAGTTGCAAGCAGAAATAATAGTCCGTATCAGGTTATGGGATGAATGGTTAAACTATTCTCCCACTTCAACGCAAATCCCGTTCCGTCCCTGGTGCTTTGCCTGATAGAGAAGATTATCGGCCCGTTGCAGCGCACTGGTTAAATCATCATCCGGTTGACGGATGATAACACCGGCGCTGAGACTGAAGCGATGATTCTCCATAGCACCCTTAAATGACATATCAGCAACTGCCCTACGAATACGTTCGGCAATTCCTTTGATTCTCTCCAGCGGTTCAGAAGCAATGAATATAGCGAATTCCTCCCCGCCAAGGCGAACCTGGATATCACTCTCCCGGGTCTCCTGCATGATGATACGGGCGACCTCCCGAATAACTTTATCCCCCTCCTGATGGCCAAAGGTATCATTCACCAACTTAAAATGATCAATATCCAAAGAAATCAGCCCAACCGTTGCATGCGGGTCACGATCATTGATACCAAACAGTCGCTGCACTGACTCGCGCATATAAAGACGGGTATACAGATTAGTCAACTGATCACGGATCGACTGTTCGTAAAATTTCTGCCGCTCCTGTTCTAAAGAGCGATGAATCATTTCCCGTTCAACTGCAACACTCAACGGGACTGATAACTGACGTAAAATTTCGACAACTTCATCTTCAGGTGATACCTGAGAAGAGAGATAAAAAACCGCTATAGACTGAACAATCTTAGTTTCTGGATCAAGTAATGGCGCAGTCAGCCGACAGACAGAACCTGTCTCTCCATGAGGGACCTCACAGTAATAGGCCACTTGACTGCCATAAACCTCCAACCACCGGCTAAAACTACTCCCTATTAATCCATCAAATTCCTCGGGGATTGTTGTTTCAATCGGTCGAAACATCGATTCGGAACTGAACAGCAGGCAGGGAGCATCATCACCCATAGAATAAAACTCAAGCTTACTTGCCGGAATAATTTCATTGACCTGGGTCAGGCATGCTTCGGCAATTTCTCTGAAAGCCTTATAAACAACCATTGTTTCCATGAATTTATGCAAAATACGATTTAACTTGGATAACCGCAAAACATCTGTACTCGTTTGGGTCAGCAAGTAAAGTCCGCAGTCGATATTCTTCAACTGGGTGAACATAAAAGGGATCAGTTTTTCAGGAATAATGGACCCAT
>JASJGT010000042.1:0-5910 GCA_033791405.1 Desulfuromusa sp. | reverse complement strand
GCCGGTTCATAGGCTTGTAAATCCGATTCGCCTTGTAGGGAAGGTTTTCCGGAACAACTTAGAATTGTTCCGGGAAACCCTTTTAAAATCGCATCTGCTGAGACGGTTGGGACGGAATCCGCCGCCGCCCTCCCCCCCGTTTAACTGTTGTATTTCAAACCACAAGAGAGGCTATTTTGACTAAAGAAAAAGACCCTGCATTTGTAAAGTACCGGGGAATTGTAAAACGTTTCGGCAATGTGACTGCGGTCGATCATGTCGATATTGATATCCCGGAGGGTTCTCTGGTTTCCCTGCTCGGACCTTCGGGTTGCGGCAAGACAACTCTCTTGCGGATGCTCGCAGGGCTTGAAACCCCGACAGAGGGGGATATCTTTATCAATGGCAAGCGGATTAATGATGTTCCTATCCACAAGAGAAATCTGGGGATGATCTTCCAGAACTATGCTCTGTTCCCACATAAAACCATCTTTGACAATGTTGCATTCGGGTTGAAATACCGCGGTGTCGGCAAGGAAGAGATGCAGGAAAGGGTCTATAAGGCTCTGGAGTTGGTTCGTCTGCCCGGAGTGGAAAACCGCAAGCCATCACAACTCTCCGGCGGCCAACAGCAGCGAATCGCGCTTGCCCGGGCAATTGTCATAGAACCGGATGTTCTCCTCATGGATGAACCGCTGTCAGCTCTCGATGAAAATCTGCGCGAAGCGATGCGACGTGAACTCAACAATCTCCAGCAGGAAATCGGTGTGACCACAATCTTCGTCACCCACGATCAACGCGAGGCTCTCTCCATGTCCGACAAGGTGATTGTCATGAAGGACGGGATCAAACAGCAAGAGGGAACCCCCGTAGAAGTATACAACCAGTCTGCTAACCACTTTGTCGCCGACTTCCTTGGTCATCCCAACTTCTTGCCTGTTATTGTGGCTGAGGAACAGGGCGGTTACGTCGTCGTTCGGCTTGAAAACGGCAAAAGTTTCCTGGCGACGCCGTCTACGCAATTCAAGCGTGGCGACAAGGCTGAGATCGTGGTCAGAGCACAGAAGTTGGAAATGGGTCCCAGGGCTGAGTTTCATGAAGATGAGGGGATGAACTACCTGTTCGGAAAAGTGAAAGACAGAAGCTATATGGGAGGTGAAGTAAGTTATTATGTCGAACTTGAAGACATGTCGACACTGCATGTCATTAGTTTTGTTAGGCGGGTGCCGCTTGAACGCAATGATGAGGTTTTTATCGAGCTGAATCCAGCTGATTGCCGGTTGATAAAGGGCTGAGTCAGGATGGTATTCACTCGCGCAAATACAATGCTGGAGATAACAAATGAAAGAAAATAACAACCAGTCAATGACCATAATTTTCAAGAATTCGTTAAAAAAGAAAACGATCAGTATCCAGTTGTTGATCGACTGTACGAATGGATTCCTGCAAATATACCAGAACAGCAGCTTTGCCCTGCAGGAATTTTGGGCGCTTATCGCCGATGAAAATGGTCAGGCACAATTTTCCAATCTGCTTAATGCCACCGGATATAGCGATGATGCTGAAGGCTTTTTTGCCGAAGTTTTGAACGAAATCGCTCAAGGTAAAGGGGAGACAATTGTCGTCCAGGGGGTGACCCTTCCCACCTCTCTTCTTGTTGCCCTACTGGAACAAATTCTGCCCGGAAACGGTTATATCTCGATAAAAACCATTCAACAGCTCGAGGAATTGACCAATATTGACATCCCGCAGGAGCAGAAGTCCGATCTGCAAAAAGTCATCGATATCTATCCGGTCAGACTTTCGCATCATACCATCCGCCAGCTTATGGTCTCAAAGGATGTTGCTTATCAATATCTGCCTTTCATTCAAGAGCTGAGTCCGACCGGTTTTGACAATACCTGGATTGGGCAATTTCACGATGGCCTGTTCGAACAGATGTATCAGAACCGGGTCATTTTCTTGCTGAATATGGCTTGTCCGGTCTATTGCCGCTTCTGTTTCAGAAAACATAAAGATTCCAGAAACGAAAGAAATCCAACCACCGATAATGTCAAAAAAGCGGTCAGCCGGGTAGCAACGTCCCCTGATATAAAAGAAATTGTCGTCACCGGTGGCGATCCCTTTATGAACCGCGCCAATATGGCGGCCACTATTGATGGTTTGATGCAAGTGGAACATGTCCAGACGCTACGCCTTGCCACCCGTTCTGTTGCTTATTATCCGCACCTTTTTCTGGAAAAAGACGGGGAATATTTGAATTATCTCAAGCGTAAAAACCTTGAACTGCAACAAACTGGCAAGCGGATGGAAATCGCCACCCACTTTATCCACCCCGATGAAATTTCCCCTGAAAGTCTGGAAATCATATCCGAACTCGTCAACAACGGGATTTCGGTCTATATTCAGACGCCGTTTTTGAATAACTGTAATGATAACGGTCCCGAGCTTGTGCAGCTGTTTAGCCAGCTGCGGGGGGCGGGAGCTGAAATTCATTACATCTACATTCCCTGCAGCCCGATCAAGGGGAACAGCATTTACTGGAAACCCCTCTCTTACGGCATTGAAATGGGAGGCTACTTACGCGCCAACCTTTCGGATCGTGCCATTCCGCAAATGTGTACGGCAACCCCGATCGGGAAACTGGATTGGTTCAGCAGCGGATGGGCGGTCGAGAAGGTTTCGGAGAATGAGAATTTCATCTGGATCAGAACACCTTACACCCCTGCATTCTTCAAGAAATTTGCTCCTCTTGCAGAGGAGCTGGATCATATCCGGGTGAATGAAGAAGGGACCCTCGACATCCAATATCTGGCTGAAATCGGGGACGATTCCTATCTTATCGGGTCGAGACCCATGCGTGAGACGAAAAAAAACCGTCTGGCTCAGGCAGCGGATATCGAGCAATTGCAGCAGGATTTGGCCGCAACCAGGCAGACTGCACATAGCATTGTGGATACCGGGCTGGAGCATCTTTGTCGAACCCACAAAACCAGAGTCGAAATAGACTTCAATGCCGGGAACGAAGACCTCAACTATATCGAGAATGATCAGAAAATCACTGACGTCGTTATTTCCGCAGAAGAGGATGCTATCGATGCCCTATTTTATATCAAAGGGATTGTGAAAAGACTCGAAGCAATGCCACATATCAACACAGTCAGATTGCGCAGCATGAAATTCAACACAGCTCCCGAACTCTTTATCCGTGGTGTGATCAACACGCTTGGTGATTTAAATGGAGTGCGAACCGTCAACCCTTTGAGGTTGGAGATTGAAACCTGGTTTACTCTACCGGATGAAATTACTCCGGAACATGAAACTCTGGCCAGAAAACTGCGCAACAAGGGGATAACGGTATATTGTAATGTCCCTCTGCTGGGTGGTGTCAATGACAGCGACACGACAATCCATAATCTCGCCTACCAGCTACGCAAAACCGGAATAGAGTTCCATCAACTTTATGTGGCCGGGCTACCGATTCAGACCCCTTGGAATAACAATTTTCCAATAGACTCCTATGATGTCACCGACATTGCCACCATGGTCAGAAGGGAAGGAAGCGGCCGGGAAATTCCTGGATATATTATCCATACCGATTTGGGTGAAGTCGATTACGGCCTCAGTTCCTCTTTCAAACATGATACAGAAGGGTGTAAAATCAAACTTGATTGCTATGATAAGGCTTATTATAAGGAGATGAATCCCCTTTATTCCTTTGCTCCGGAACTTGAATTCGATGATGAAAAACCAGTTGTCGAGGTTCAGGGTCTTGTTAAAACAAACAATTTCAGGATTTCGTAATGCGATACCCCTATATTCAGTATTGCGATAAAGTTGCAATTGTACCGATTTTCAAGGATTTAAAGGGAGCACCTCTGATCGTCGATATGTCGGATCAAGGATCTATTTTCGACAAGATGGATGTCAGAGACCAACAGGAATGTCAGCATCGCCTCGATCGGTTGATGGCCGGTAAATTTTCTTGGGGAGTGTCATCCTACCTGGAAAATCGGGGCCGGATGCTTTCGGATTGTCCCCAGATGGTAAAGGAGCAGCGTTTTTATCATCTGGGACTGGATATTATCGTTCCTCTTGGAACGCCATTACACGCCCCCCTGGCGGCAACGGTTAAAGAGAGTGGTTATGAGGCTGGAGAGGGAAATTACGGCGGTTACGTTCTTTTGCAACACGAAAGTCCAGAATTCGAAACCTTCTATAGTTTGTATGGCCATTTAGGCAAGGAAAGCCTCTCCGCACCGGGAGCCACGTATCGTGCCGGAGAAGTCTTTGCCCGTATTGGTGATTTTCACGAAAACGGCAACTGGTTTTATCACACCCACTTGCAGATCATCACCGCACAAGGGCTAGAGCAGGGATACCTCTCCAAAGGCTACTGTTCCGCCACAGACCTGACCGACATCGACAGGTTCTGCCCCGCCCCGCTTACCATGTTTCGGATTTGACACACAAACTTAAGCAGCCGCTTTCTTTGACGAGGATTAATCCGCTTTGTTATTCGTTTCTGTCTTAACAAGCTTTGAATTGGCAGGGCAAAAAGGTTCGAACAGTGCTAGGCATGAAAAACAAAGGGTTATAGCTAAAAGCTATAACCCTTTGTTTTTATTGATTGGCGGAGGTAGATGTGAATCGAACACACCAGGGACGGGATACGCCCCGCATCGGTTTTGAAGACCGTGAGCCGCACCAGCGAACTAACTACCTCCGAAATTATCTGTCGGAATTCTACGTTTATTGAACTTTTTCTTCAATCAATTTTTTAGCAAGAATTCAATATCCCAATGCGGTTGATGCCCCGAGGAGTTGTACGTCAATTTTTTCACCGACGGCATAAAAATCTCGTTCTGCTGCCAGCAGGGCAATTCCCTGAGCATCGACCAAAGTGCGTAGAATTCCAGTATTCTGATCACCAGCGCTGCTAACCAGCATTTCTCCGTCCTGATTGATTTTTAGAGAGACTCTCAACATCTGTAACCGACCGGGTTTTTTCTTGATCGGTTCAGTCAGGGTAGCCTTGTGCAACGGTTTAAGCACAGTGTGGTGCCCCATCATTTTCAACAGGGCGGGGCGAACAAATTCCTCGAAAGTCAGCAGTGTCGATACTGGATTGCCGGGGAGCGAAAAAACGGGCGAACCATTGTGCATCCCAAAGGCGGTTGGATGTCCTGGTTTGATTTTTATTTTCCAGAAAATTTCTTTAATGCCGAATTCTTCCAGGACTTCGCGAACCAGATCACGATCACCGGCAGAGACTCCTGCAGAAGTAATCAGGACATCGGCTTGTAGCCCCTCTTTGATTTTTTCACGCAAGCTGGACAGATTGTCGCGGGCAATCCCCAGAACTAACGGAGTTGCACCAATTTCCCGCACCGCTGCTGCCAGTGCCCAGGAATTGCTATTGACGATCCCACTACTAAAATGAGGCTCGTCAATTTCCTGTAGTTCATCTCCAGTAGCGAGGATGGCAACACGGGCGCGAAGATGGACTGGAATTGTTGGTAAGCGGAATGAAGCCAGCAAGCTGATCTCTGCTGGCCGAAGCAGGGTTCCGGCAGAGATAACCCGGTCACCGGGGCGAATATCTTCTCCGATCCAACGAATGTGATCACCTTTTTTTACCGTCTGCTGAATGGTTATTTGATCTTGCTCAGCCGTGCAGTCCTCAAAGGGAATCACCGCATCGGTTCCTCGTGGAATGGGAGCTCCTGTCATGATTTTAACGACAGTTCCAGATTTGACTGAATCAGCAGAGGTTTTCCCTGCCGGAAGATATCCAGTTACGGGGAGTTGTGTTCCGACCGCACAGTTTTCCGCAAGAACAGCATACCCATCCATTGCCGAATTGTTGAAGGCCGGCAACGGTTGATCGGCAATAATATCTGTGGCAATGGCTCGGCCTGCTGCATCCAA
>JASJGT010000041.1:0-7921 GCA_033791405.1 Desulfuromusa sp. | reverse complement strand
CCGTTCAGCAACAGTTCCAGTTTTCTGTTGCAGATAGTTTTTTATTTTTTCAGTGAACTGTAGATAATTTTCAGAATGGAGCAGCAGGCTGGCTCTTTGTTCAGATCCAAACAGGTTTGCAACAACGGGAAAAGGCGAATCGATAACCTGCTCAAACAACAGAGCATTGCCACCATAATGTTTGCTGAATTCCCGACGACACAGAGCGGCTAATTCCAACCTGGGATCAACACCTGCCTTGACAATCCTGAGTTCACCAGACTCGTCTATTTGCTGTAGATATTCCTTTAAATTCATTTCAAGAGTGTAACCGATTCAATTTTCAAAAAGGCAAAAAAAAGCCTCTCAGTAAGCTGAGAGGCTTTTAAACATTATAGATATTCTCTCTAAAATCCCGCTAATTTAGCCAGGTTCATAAGTGAATTTGGAAAAATTCCGAGATACAGGACACCAACAACGGAAATAACAATTGAAATTGCAACCGGCGTATTAATCGAGACCCAGGCGAAATCCTCTTCGGGATCTTTAAAGTACATCTGCACCATGACCCGCAGATAATAGTAAAGAGAGACTGCCGAGTTCAGAACACCCAACACTGCCAGCCAAATGTATCCAGCTTCAATGGCACCAGCAAAAATATAAAATTTAGCGGTAAAACCAGCGGTCGGTGGTAATCCCATTAAAGAGAACAGGAAAATCGTCAGGACAATACCTAGAACCGGTTTCTTATAGCCAAGGCCAGCCACACCATCAAGGGTCAGATTATCTTCACCTTTTTTACCGATCAGAACCAGAACAGCAAAGGCTCCCATATTCATAAAGGTGTAAACGAGCATGTAGAACAGAATTGCCGATAACCCGATTTTATTCCATGCGACCAAACCAACCATTGCATAACCAGCATGTGCGATAGATGAATATGCCAGCATCCGCTTGAGATCTTTTTGACTTAATGCAATGAAGTTACCAATGGTCATCGTCAGAACTGCAAGGATCCAGAACATTGAAGTGAGTTCAGACTGAAGTCCATCCAGGCCGATGATAGTGACTCGCATCAATGCAGCAAAAGCAGCAGCTTTAGGTCCAGCACTCATAAATGCTGTAATTGGAGTCGGTGCTCCCTGATAAACATCGGGAGTCCACATATGGAATGGCGCGGCAGCAATCTTGAACAGGAAGCCAACCAGCAATAACGCTCCACCAGCAATAAACATCGTGTTCATAGCTGCATCTGGATTTGCCCTTACATAAGCAGCAATCCCTTCAACCTTGGTTGTTCCCGTCACACCATAGAGGAGAGCTACACCATAGAGGAGGAACCCAGTGGAAAACGCCCCAAGGAAGAAATATTTCAATCCGGCTTCGTTAGAACGAGTTTGGTGCCGGAAAAAGCCAGCTAAGACATAGAGTGAAACAGATAGTACTTCCAGTCCAAGAAAGATCGTCATCAGGTCGGTTCCTGATGCCATCCACATCGCACCCGCCGTAGTAAACAGAATCAACGGATAATATTCGCTAACCGGGTAGCCTTCACGCTTAAGATAGTCGTCTGACATCAGGATGGTCAGGCCAGCAGCAATGATGCAGATCATACTGAAGAAGGTCGCAAAGTTATCAAACAGGACGCTTCCAGCAAATCCGGCCTGCGGATTATTCCAACCATTCAGGGTAACAAAACCCGTAACAACCAAAGCGGCAATACTCAACCAGGCAACGTGTGTGGTGCTTCCACGTTTTGAAAATACCGAAACCATCAGTATCGCCATGCCAAAAACACAGAGTACCAATGATGGCATAATTGCCTGAAAGTTTACATTCTGGATGGCTTCTTGAACCAGATTTTCCATCTAACCGCTCCTCGGAACCAGTGTTATTTCAACTTAAAATACAGTTATTATTTATGTTCTGTTTGTGTATCTGCGTGATCTGCTGCATGCCCAACAGCTGCAGGTTGATGCATCTCAACGACTGCAACTTTATCTGCGCCCATCTGTACAAGCATTAATTCCATAGCAGGATTCATTTTTGAAAAGAAGGTATTTGGAGCAACCCCAATCCAGAAAATGAATAATAAAAGTGGCAACATGATAACAATCTCTCGTGCTGATAAGTCTTTGAGGTTTTCATTTTTAGGATTAGTCACCTTACCAAACATAACCCGTTGATAAACCCAGAGCATATAGACAGCGGCAAGAATGACACCGCTTGTTGCAAAGACTGCATACCAGCGCAAACCACCCTGGAACGCTCCCATCAGCGCAAGAAACTCACCAACAAACCCGTTAGTGCCGGGCAAACCGATAGATGAGAATGTGACAATCATGAAAATGGTTGCAAAAATCGGCATTTTAGTTGCGACACCACCAAACTCGGTGATCAAACGGGTATGGCGACGCTCATAAAGGAATCCTACAATAAGGAAGAGTGCGCCGGTTGAAATACCATGATTGATCATTTGAATCATGCCACCGGCAAGACCCTGCAAGTTCATCGCAAAAACACCGAGCATAACAAAACCAAGGTGGGCAACCGATGAATAAGCGACCAGTTTCTTGATATCATCCTGCATCATCGCAACTAACGAACCATAGATTATCCCGACTACACTCAAGAAAGCCAAAAAGGGAATAAAGGTTGGAAGTGCATCAGGAAACATCGGCATGGCAAAACGGACATACCCGTAGGTACCCATCTTCAACAGAACCGCCGCCAAAATAACCGAACCTGCGGTCGGCGCCTCGGTGTGTGCATCAGGCAGCCAAGTATGGAGCGGAAACATTGGCACCTTGATCGCAAAACTGAAACCGAAAGCCAGAAACAGCCAGAACTGAGCATTATATGGCAGATCAAGTTTATAGAGCTCTTGGATACCAAATCCGTTTGTCAGAGCGCCACTCTGTTGTGCAAAATAGTAGACAAAGATAATTGCTACCAGCATCAACAGGGAGCCAACAGCGGTATAGATGAAAAACTTAACCGCTGCATAAATCCGGTTTTTCCCACCCCAGATACCAATCAGGAAGTACATCGGGATCAGCATCAATTCCCAGAAAATGTAGAAGAGGAACAAATCGAGAGAAATGAAAGCACCGAGCATGCCGGTTTCAAGCAACAGCAACATCACCATGAAACCTTTGATATTCTTTTCAACCGCATTCCAGGTAGAAAGAATTGTAATCGGCGTGATAAAGGTTGTCAGCATAACCAACCAGAGGCTGATACCGTCAACACCGATATTATAATTCATCTGAAAAAAGTCGCCGATATTGATCCACTCGTAAAATTCACGATAGTGCATTCCACCTGACGTCGTGAAAACATTATCAAACGCCAGAGGCAAGCTGATTGCGAAGGTAATCAATGAAACCGCAAGGGTAACCCCTTTAAGCAGTCCACCATTGTCCCGGGGAAGGAAGAGAAGAACCAGTATCCCCAACAACGGGAAGAAAGTCATAATACTGAGAAGGTAATCAGCCATGTGGAATCGCTCCTTGTAGCTCTATCGTAATTCGCTGGCGAACAATAAATATTTAACTAAAAGACAAAAAAGCCGACGATCACGACTACGCCGACCACCATGGCCATAGCGTAGTTATACAGGTAACCGGACTGCGTATAACGGAGACCAGCTCCAAGCCCCTTAACAACCCAGGCACAACCATTAACAACACCATCGACCACCTTTACGTCAAATCCGCGCCACAGGAAAGTACCGATTTTTTTACACGGATTGACAAAAACGAAGTCGTACAGTTCGTCGATATACCATTTATTAAAAATAACCTTGTGGGCACCCTCAAACCGGGCAACAAATTTCCCGGGTAGTTCTGGATTTCTGATGTACATAACCCAGGCGATAAAGATACCAACGGTAGCAATCGCAACCGAAACTGCCATCAGCGTGTATTCAGTTGCATGCGTCCCGTGCGCGTGGATTTCATTCGCATGTTGTGCATGTTCAAAAACTGGCGCCAGAAATGCGTCGAAACGATTGACACCACCCAAAATTTTCGGGACACCAATATATCCACCAATAAGAGCAAAGAAGCCGAGTACCATCAGTGGAATTGTGATCGTAAATGGTGATTCCGGGATATGGTCTTTTGCTCTGGCATCGGTCTTCTGCTCGCCAAAGAAAGTCATAAAGACCAGACGGAACATATAGAATGCGGTCATTCCTGCAGCGGCTGCACCAAGAACCCAAAGCATCCAGTGTCCACGTGTTGAGCCGAATGACCACCAGAGAATTTCATCTTTGGAGAAAAATCCGGAGAAAAACGGGATACCGGAGATGGCAATCGTTGAAACCAGGAAAGTGATAAAAGTGATCGGCATCTTTTTCCGCAAGCCACCCATATTCCGCATGTCCTGAGGATCATCATGTAGATGTGCATGATGATAAGCATGATGCAGTCCGTGAATAACTGAACCGGAACCAAGAAACAGACAGGCCTTGAAAAATGCGTGGGTCATCAGGTGGAAGATACCAGCCGAAAAAGCTCCAACGCCCATCGCCAGGAACATATATCCCAGCTGGGAAACGGTTGAATAAGCCAACACCCGCTTGATATCATTTTGTGCCAGACCAATCGTTGCAGCAAAAAATGCGGTCAACCCACCGACGATAGCAATTGTCATCATAGTTGCCGGAGCCATTGCAAACAGACCGTTCATCCGGCCAATCATATAAACACCAGCAGTCACCATGGTTGCTGCATGGATCAAAGCTGAAACCGGAGTGGGGCCTTCCATCGCATCGGGAAGCCAGGTAAACAATGGAATCTGTGCCGATTTACCCGTGGCACCAAGAAAGAAACAGAGCGTTACAACCGTAATCAGCAAACCACCTGACTCCAGCAGATGTCCACTCTCAGCAATCTTAACAAAGTTGAGAGTCCATACCCCCTTGTCGGCCAAAGCCCAGAAGAGGATAAACAAACCACAGAGGAAACCAAAATCACCAATCCGGTTGACAATGAAAGCTTTGTTTGCAGCAGTACTGGCACTTTTCTTTTCGTAGTAATAACCGATCAACAGATAGGAACAGAGGCCAACACCTTCCCAGCCAATAAACATGACCAACGCATTGCCACCCAGAACCAGCATCAACATGGCAAAAGCAAATAGATTCATGTAGGAAAAAAAGCGGTAGTACCCCTCTTCCCCATGCATATAGCCGATTGAGTAAAGATGAATCAGAGTCCCAACGCCGGTCACCACCATAATCATCACTGCAGACAATGGATCTAGCAGTAATTCCCAATTGAGCTGAAAATTGCCGACAGACATCCAGGACGCGATGACAAGCTCATGAACTTTTTCTGTATCGCCCAGCAGTTTGAAAAAGTTTTGAGCGGCAACCAAAAATGAAAGGAACACCAGCCCGGTAGCAATACCACCAATCACTGCTTCATTTTTGATCTTCTTGCCAAACAAGCCGTTAAAAATCGACCCGATCAGTGGGAAGAATGGGATGAGCCACAGATTACTGTACATCAAACTCTCCTATTAGCTGAAACACCCGTAAAAGTGGAAACGTAGTAGGTTGGACTTTTTGCAACGTCATCACCATTTGAGCATATTGAAATCGTCTGTATCGATTGAGTCTTTATTACGAAAGAATGCAATCATCAGCGCTAAACCTACAGCTGCTTCAGCAGCAGCAACCGTCATAACAAAGAACACAAAAATCTGACCGTCCATATTGCCAACATGGCGTGATAGAGCAATAAAGGTCAGATTCACCGAGTTGAGCATCACCTCAATGCACATAAAAATAACAATGGCATTCTTCCGAGTGAGCACACCAAATGTTCCGATGGCAAACAGAATAGCGCTCAACAACAAGTAGTGATTTACGGTAATCATGAATTATCTCCCGAGTTGAACTCGATTAAACTTCGCGTTTTGAGAGAATAACAGCACCGACAATTGCTACCAGCAGCAGAATCGAGGCGATCTCAAAAGGGAGCAGAAAGTCAACAAACATGGCTCTACCAATTAATTCGGTATGACCATAACTTGATATCACTTCACTGGTCACACTGCCGCCGGTTCCGGTCGCTTCACCAGCTCTGACAAAATAATTAGCAACAAAAAGGATCAATGCTGAAAGAATGCCGCCTGCAGCCATTCCATGTGTGTAGCGAGTTTTCACTGCCAAGCCAAGATTCAATAACATGATGACAAAAACAATCAACACCATGATCGCCCCGGCATAAACCATAATTTGAATGGCGGCCATGAAAGGAGCTTCCAACATGACGTAAAACACTGCCAGACAAAGAAAAGTTGTAATCAGATTCAAAGCACTATTGACCGGATTTCGACAATGAGTTACGAAAATGGCCGAAATGATTGCAACCGTCGCAGTGAGATAAAAAAGAATGGCTTCCATGATAACTTGAGCTCCTTCTTACGACTTGAGAAGACGTTCCTTACCAAAGTCAAAATCTTCGCGGGTAAAGTTTGCCAGTTCGTAAGCATCTGTCATTTCAATTGCTTCCATCGGACAAGCTTCAACACAATAGCCACAGAAAATGCAGCGCAGCATGTCGATTTCAAAAACTTCCGGATATTTTTCACCCTTGTCATTTTCCGCTGCTACGACCGTGATACATTTTGCCGGGCAAACTGTCGGACAAAGGTAACAAGCGACACATTTTTCACGATCCTGCGCTGGGATCAGGCGATGAAGCCCGCGGAAACGGGGTGACATTTCCAGTTTTTGCTTCGGGTACTGTACTGTTGTGCAGTTCCCCGGCAACAGGTGCTTCAGCGTAATACTCAAGCCTTTAGCAAACTCTTTAAACATATCTATCCTCTATGCAACGTGTGGTTACTACCAGAGCAGAATTGCAATGCCCGTGATGACAATATTTACAAGTGCCAACGGGAGCATAATTTTCCAACCAAGGTACATCAACTGGTCGTAACGAAGACGCGGGAAGGTAGCCCGAATCCAGATGAAGAAGAACATGAATGCAAATACTTTAATCAGAAAATTTATCCAGCCATAAAATGGCCCGCCCCATCCACCAAGAAACAGTGTTGCTGCGACTGCAGATACAGTAATCATGTTTGCATATTCAGCCATAAAGAACAGTGCATATTTCATGGCGGAATATTCGGTACAGAAACCTGAAACCAGCTCAGTTTCAGCTTCCGGCAGATCAAAAGGAGTCCGATTGATTTCAGCCATAGAGCCAACAACAAACAGGCCAAATGCCAGAGGCTGACAGAAAACATACCAGTTGGGAATGAAGCTGAAAGAGTCAAGACCCCAGAGAGGTAACTGCTGTGCTGCAACAATCCCACGTAGGCTGAGGGTTTCTGAGAGCATAAAAATTGCTACAATGGAGAGACCAACGGAAAGTTCATAAGAAACCATCTGTGCCGTCGAACGAATACCGCCAAGCAAGGCATACTTACTATTGGATGCCAGGCCTGCCAACACAATTCCATAGACTCCAAGGCCGGCCATCGCCACAATAAACAGTACACCAATATTCAAATCGGTTATCTGCATCGGGACAGCGTAAAGTATGCCGTCGTAGGTAAAGTGAAGATCCCCACCAAAAGGAATAACCGCAATCGCGATAAAGGCGGGAGCCAAAATCATCATCGGAGCGAGAATAAAAGCAAACCAGTGCGATTGCGAAGGGATGATATCTTCTTTAAAAAAGAGTTTCAAACCGTCTGCAATTGGCTGCAATAGACCTTTTGGACCTGTCATATTCGGCCCCATCCGGGTCTGCATCCGACCAATTATTTTACGCTCTGCGTAGGTCGCATAGGCGACGATCAACAAAGTCGCTACAAAAGCCACTACAATCTTTACCAACATGACCCCTGTAAATAACCAAGGTGTTTCCGAGAGTGTCAGAACTTCTGGCGTCATGACCATCCTCTTCCTTCATCA
>JASJGT010000040.1:0-4879 GCA_033791405.1 Desulfuromusa sp. | reverse complement strand
AAATTCCACCATTTACATCTATTACATTATGATTGCGATGGTCATTTTTACTATATTGGTGACGATGCGTTTGAGAAATAGCCGGATCGGTCGTGCCTGGATTGCTATGCGCGAAGATGAGGTTGCTTGCGTTGCCATGGGTATCGATATCGCTCGAACCAAGCTGTCTGCTTATGCCCTTGGCGCTTTCTGGGCTGGGATGGTCGGAGTTCTTTTTGCCTCCAAAACGACCTTTATCAATCCTGCCAGCTTTACCTTTATGGAGTCAGCTATTATTCTGTCGATTGTTGTTCTAGGTGGCATGGGGTCTATCCTCGGGGTTATTCTTGGAGCGTTTTTGCTGATATTGCTTCCTGAGTACATGCGCGCTTTCTCTGAATACCGAATGCTAGCATTTGGAGCGGCAATGGTTATGATGATGATTTTCCGTCCTCAGGGGATTATCAGTAATCTTCGACAGACGTATGAATACAAAGGTTCGAAGGAAAAAATCAACAATGGCTGAAAATAAACATAAGTTACTTGAAGTTAAAGGGCTGACGATGGATTTCGGCGGTCTTCGGGCTGTTGACAGTGTCACTCTGGAGGTCTATGAAGGTGATATTGCCGCATTAATTGGTCCGAACGGTGCAGGGAAAACCACATTTTTTAACTGTATCACCGGTATTTATAATCCAACCAAGGGTGATATTCTGCTCCATCCTAAAGGTCTGAAGACACGTCGCTTGAATGGTCTGAAGCCTAATAAAGTCACTGAAATGGGTTTGGCACGTACATTTCAAAATATTCGTCTGTTTCCTGATATGACGGTTCTGGAAAATGTCATGATTGGACGTCACTGCCGAACTCATTCTGGAATTTTCAGAGCGATCGTCAAAACTAAAGGGGTTCGTGAGGAAGAACGGCAGATTGTTGAATCCAGTTATCATCTTTTGGAAAAAGTTGGTTTGGCCGATTTTGCCAATGAATTTTCCAAGAACCTTCCATACGGTGCACAAAGGCGTCTGGAAATTGCCCGAGCAATGGCAACCGACCCCTTTCTGTTATTGTTGGACGAACCAGCTGCAGGAATGAATCCTCATGAAACGACTGATCTTGAACAGTTGATTTGCAAAATCAGTGCGGAGGAGAAAATGGCTATTCTCCTGATTGAGCATGATATGAAACTGGTCATGAATATTTCCAACTCTATCTATGTTATGGAATATGGTAAGAAGATTGCTGAAGGAACCCCCCATGAAATAAAAGATAACCCGAAGGTTATCGAAGCTTATCTAGGGGAAGAAACAGATGCTTGATGGCGTTGCAAAAATATCTTCCTACGGCATTGTCGTAACTTTACCGGATCTCGACATACTTATTTATGTCTTCGCCCCTGAAAATCACTCCGTCTTGTTGGACGAACTTTTTGCTTAGCCATCCCATTTATTAACGAGACTATTATGCTTAAGATTCAGAATATACAAACTTATTACGGCAATATCCAGGCTCTGAAAGATGTTTCCATCGACATCAAAGAGGGTGAAATTGTTGCTTTAATTGGGGCCAACGGTGCGGGTAAAACAACAACTTTGATGTCGATTTGTGGAATTACTCCACCACGTTCAGGTGATATTTTGTTGGATGGTGATTCGATCAAGGGACTTGGTGCAGAAAAAATTGTCCAAAAGGGGGTTGTTCAAGTTCCAGAAGGGCGCCGGATTTTTCCTGATTTAACGGTGCAGGAAAATCTGGAGATGGGGGCATTTTTACGTAAAAATAAGCGCCTGATTCAGCAGGATATGAATTACGTTATGACGCTGTTCCCCATCCTTGAAAAACGTCGTACTCAATTGGGTGGAACTCTCTCTGGTGGTGAACAACAGATGCTGGCAATCTCCCGAGCTCTTATGGCCAGACCTCGTGTGTTATTGCTTGATGAACCTTCTTTGGGCTTAGCTCCATTGATTATCAAACAAATTTTTGAAATTATCCGTAAGATTAACAAAGAGAGTAATACAACAATCTTCTTGGTAGAGCAGAATGCTAATCAAGCTTTAAAGTTAGCTGATCGTGGTTATGTTATGGAAAATGGCCGTATCACATTAGTTGATTCTGCTGACAAATTATTGGTAAATGATGATGTACGAAAAGCATATTTAGGGATTTAACCGCTTTTAATCCTATTTTTCTGGCGCCCTTGACGAGCGCTTTTTTATTTTATGTAATGGATAATCGGCTGAATTTTGCATGGGGGGGTGTTTTATAGTAATATTAAGAAGCCTTATCAAATCATGGAGTTGAACGTAGATGCGTAGTCTTTTCTCAACAGTAACTAAAAAAGTGATCATTGGCTATCTGGTGATCGTTATTTTTAGCCTTCTGGCTGTTGGTTATGCCCTTTCACGGTTGCATCAGCAGACCCTTGATACTGAAAATCTTGTCAACGTTGAGTTTCGTACCTTTGAATTAGTTCGTGATCTGCAACAAAATCTTCTGGCTCAGGAAAATATTGAAAAACAGTTGTTGATTCTTCGTGACCCGGCACTGAGTGAATTACGTTTTAATCGAAATAATGAATTTACCCGTTATGCTCTTGCTTTAAATCGTCCTCCATTATCAGATCAATTAAAGAGCTTAATCAAATTTGTTGATAGCTATCGACAGGCTGATAATCAGTTAACCGAAGCAATTTTCTGGGAAAACTGGACACAGGCGGAACAGTTATCCAATGAAAAGACTGTCCCTCTACGGGTGCAATTACTAACTTATCTGGCGGAGTTCCGGCAGCAGCAGCAGCAAAATATAAATACTGGGCTTGCTCAATTATCGCAGCATACAGGCTCAGCTTTTCAAATGACTGCGTTGTTAAGTCTCCTCGGTATTTGTCTTTCGGCTCCAGTCTCTATCGCAGTTATCTTAAGTATCCACCGTTCGGTAAAAGAGCTTAAAAAGGCAACTCAGAGAATATCCGCTGGACGATTTGATCACCAACCTGAATTTTCTGGTAGTGATGAGTTTGCACAATTGGCCAGCGATTTCGCACAAATGGGCCAGAAACTGACGGAACTGGAACAGTTGCATCTGGATGCCAATCCGCTAACTTTATTGCCAGGAAACCTTGCGATTGATCGTGGCATTGAAATGCGTATCAGCAATCGAGAACCTTTTTCTCATCTCTATATCGATCTGGATAACTTCAAGGTTTATAGCGATCGCTATGGATATAAAGCGGGAAGTGACGTCCTTGCAAAAGTTGGTGAACTTCTCAAACAGGTGGTTGGAGAGTACGGTAGTTCAGAGGACTTGGTCGGGCATATCGGCGGTGATGATTATGTCGTGCTGAGCAGTCTTGATTCGGGAGAGATGCTGGCACAGAAGATTATTTCAGAATTTACTGAGTTAGTCCCATCTTTTTATAATCCTGAAGATCGAAAAGTTGGTTCTTTTGTTGGTGAGGACCGTTATGGGGTGAAGCGGACGTTCCCGTTGATGACCATATCGATTGCCGTGATTGCATCTGATCACTACGAATACCCCTCACGCTTGGCAATCAGTCAGGACTGTGCGAGAGTGAAAGAATATTTAAAAATTCAGGAGGGCAGCAATTACATGCTGGAAAGACGAAAATAATTATGAAGTTTCTTTTTGCTATATTTCTTTCCCTGTTCCTTGCCGGTTGTGCGACTCTTTGCCCACAACAAAAACAGGCGGTATTGCAGGATCAACAAGATTTCGGTCTGGCTTTTGAGGAGTTTCAGGAGAGCCATCGGATTGATAATTTTCAAAAACTCAAGGAGGATTTCCCTGATAGTGTCTGGGCTACTCGAGCAGAAACAATTATTCTTTATTCTCAAGAACTGGATCAGCGTAAAACTAAAATTGAAAAATTACAGGAATCTGAACAACAACAGACTCTTAAATTTGACCAGCTGAATAAACTCAATCAGGAATTAAAAAACAAGATTAAAGAACAAAATATACTGAATCAACAATTGACGGAACAGATTGAACAACTTAAAAGTCTGTTGATCCAGTCGGAACAACATCCCAAATAAGAGATCGATTTCTGATCAACAAAAATCTTGCATCAGTTTCTCAGCTCTTTGCCCGTTCATATTGTGCTGGCCAGGAAAGTTTACTTCCAAGTGCTTGTGCGGCTTCTAACGGCCAGTAGGGGTTGCGTAAGAGCTCACGACCCAATAATACCGCATCAGCAAGTCCTGTCGCAATAATCTGTTCAGCCTGTACCGGTTCGGTAATTAGACCGACTGTTCCTGTTGTCATCCCGAGGGTGTTTTTGATTTCAGTTGCCAATGGCACTTGGAAGCCCGGCCCAGCTGGTATAACGGCATCAGGTACAAGCCCACCTGACGAACAATCAATCAGATCGATACCTAACACTTTAAGTTGACGGCAGAATTCTATTGACTGTTGTAAATCCCAGCCCCCTGAGACCCAATCTGTTGCTGAAATACGGACAAACATAGGTAGATTTTCAGGCCAATTTTCGCGAACAACTTTCGCAACCTGTAGGGGGAAGCGAATTCGATTTTCCAGTGACCCCCCAAACTCATCATTCCGCTGATTACTCAAAGGTGAAAGAAATTGATGCAGCAGATAACCATGGGCGGCATGTAACTCGACAACCTGAAAACCAGCGTTTAGAGAACGACGGGTTGCGTCAGCAAACTGCTGGGTGATTGTTTCCAGATCCTCTGTGGTTGCCTCTCTTGGTGTCTGATGTCCAATGTCAAAGGGAATTGGACTGGGTGCTACCGGTTTCCAACCACGTCTGTCCGAGTCAAATGGCTTTCCACCCAGCCAAGGTGCTGAGACTGATGCTTTGCGTCCAGCGTGAGCCAACTGAATTCCGGCGATGGAACCCTGTTTTTTAATA
>JASJGT010000039.1:0-10885 GCA_033791405.1 Desulfuromusa sp. | reverse complement strand
CATCATACCCGTTCAAACTTAACAGCAAACGGATACTTTCGCACATTCGCGGGTCATCTTCCACAACAAGGATTTTAGCGTCTGGGACTCTTTGCATTAATTTGGCTCGCACATTGAAAAGCAATAAATTAATTTTAAGACGTTTTAGATTGGTTTGAACGAGTGGTCAAGGATCAATCAAAAATAGATAATGATTTTTTATGGTTCGGTACAGGATAGACCTAAAGAACTGAAGCTATTTGCTCTTGTTGAAACTACAGGTTACTTGCCAGTCTCTGGAAATGGAGCTAATTCCGAGCACCGCTACATCTTGTGGTCATATGAAATCTTGGGTGGGTGGTGATTACACACCAATCAGCGAATATATCTAATAAATCGGTGGCGTGGTGATTAATTGAGATCATCTTTGTCATTCGAAACTTGCAAAATCTGGTGATGAGTTGGAGGAATCGGTAAAAAACGCCTTAAAATTTTCCTTGTGATAGCAAATTCAAAGTAAATAATTCATCGAAAATGGCCAACCACCAGATATAGTGGCCGGCCTATTTTTTCTCAGAACGGAAAATAAATTGATGTTATCGGTATTTGTAACCCAGTGGCTACTTCCTACCACAAACGATTAGTCGTCCTTATAGCTGAAGACCTTGGTCCACTCCTCCCTCGTCATAAGGTTCTTCATGGCTGATTGGGTATCAAGAATATGCTTCTGCCCTGTTTCCCGGACGATTATCAGGCGGTCAATATAGGCTTCCATATCGGCCGACTCCGCGTCGTAGTTCGTGTGAAGATCTAAGAAGTTTTCACTGAGTTTGGTGATTTCCTTGTTCTGTACCTTGAGCTGTTTTTTCAATGCCTTGCTCATGTCGAGCACTTCATTCACCGTGACTTTGCTCTCAACAGCGGCCTTCACCGGTTTCTTAATATTCAGCAGATAGTTCTCCAACGAACCCCCGCCGCCGAATATCAATATAAGTGTCGCGATGGCTACTAGCATGATTAAAATCCTCCGATTCGATGCTTTGGCTTGCTGATCACAGACCACTCTTCGGGCGTCGACAGCTTTTTCATTTCCAGATCCGTCTGGGCGATTTTCATACTGATGGCCCGTGTGTCTCTGTTATAGGCATCATATAGGTTCTGCAGGTCTTCGCGCGATGCATCGTAATCGGCATTTTTCTGACGAAGTGCCTCATTGTGGGCGGCTCGTATTTCAACGTAGGCCATTAGATCGTTCTCCAGTTTATCAACCAGCGCAATCATCTGTTTGGCTTTTGCTTCATCGGCAACATTTTCTCTGATGAGCGTGCGGGTTTCATCCCCAGCCGACTTTGTAGCTTCCACTTGTGTTAGGCCTTTGCACCCTGCCAGCAACCCTATCACAAAGAGTGTCGCAGCGAGGATATAGTAGATTCTACTATTCATGTTGATTCCTCCTGAGTTTATAAACGTATAACAGATAACATTATATATTACCTATCACAGATTTTTAGTGAAGCTTCTCCCTGTTGATATGAAGGGGAATCTCAACTCATTTATCTGCGGCGAGGTGGGGGTGGGCGATGGTGATGACGCCGATGGGGCTGATGCCCCCAGCCCGATCTATAGTGAACATCAGCGCCGTAATAGCCGCTGCTTGATCCTGAAGTACTACAGGCTGTAATGTTTAACATTAGGATACCCATTGCAAGACCAATTAAAAAAATAGACACCATTCTTATATGTCGTTTCATCATAAAGCTCCTCCACCAGAGCGAAAATTTAGGATTTGTTGTACTGCAAATACCGCCCCGGATGGGTCTGCGATGATTGCAAGAAGGCCTTCTCGAATCATTTTATCAGGTTCTACCAAAACTTTACCTCCCAACTGTTCTACTTTTGCAACTATAGCCATAACATCCTCAACCGCAATATAAGGCAACCAATTGGGCTTAATATCGTCCCACGGTATCTTTACGATCCCTCCTCGCGTTTTGCCATTCTTAATTAAAAAGCGATATTTTGGGCCAGCGCCAACATCCACCAACCGTTGTTCGTAGCCGACCAGCAAACGATAGAATGTTAGCGATGCGTTTGGATTTGTACTCCATAGCTCACTTCCCATCCAATGGTTTTGAATAAAACCCTGATCAGGGGGGTCACCACCTGATGTAGTTAAAATTGCAAACAGGGCACCCTCTGGGTCCTTCACTATGGCGACACGCCCCCTATTTGGTAAATCTTTAGGTTGTTTATAAATTGTTCCATTATTTTTTTTCGAAACCATCAATGCGGAATCCACATCTTCTACAGAAATATAGCTGAGCCACTGGGATCCGTTCACTTTTCCATTTTGCGGGTCCAAATAAATTGCATTCGCTATGGGAACACCGTTTCGAGATATCGTTTTCACCTGTTTTTCTTTGGATGCCGTATCAGAAAAAGACCAGCCAAATAATCCTTCATAAAAAAGACTCGTCGATTTCAGATCATTGGTGAGCAGGTCATGCCAGACAAACTTACCAACAAGACGCAGATGTGTAGGTTCTGGAGTTACCTTCGGGACAATAATTTGCCCCTTTGAACACGCACTCATAAGCAAACCAAAAACGATTGGAATCACCATTAGATAAAGATATTTTGATTTCAATAGCATTTTCCCCTCCAATATCATTCTGAATCATATGCAACGCATCAGCGCGATGCCTGTCAAATCAACGGCCCCAAAATTCGAGCAATCAATATTTTGGAGTACATCTGGCCGACAACGGTCTCGAAGATCAGCGTTCTCTCTTCGTGCTGAAATGAATCCATTACCTCCGCTGATATAGATTACTTGCCATGCCGACAACATATCAGATAGCACGAAATTCTGGGAATATAAAATGGTAATCTCAAGATGCATCCAGGCATGGTTTTGAGTATATCACAAGATTTCAAAAAGTTACGTTTTATAGCAGGTATCAAAAGTTTGGATAACGTTATACTCACCGGACCAGTGGGGCCGCGTCCTCGCGACCGTACTGGGTACGGTGGAGCAACTCGTTATGCCTCTTCCTTTTCGGCTAAAACCAAGGATGATGCATGGAACAGTTCGTCGATCTTGAGCGTCCTGCTCGCAAGGCCCTGTTGGTGGGAGTACCGGCAGAGCGTCTCAATCGTCTTCCTGTTCGGTTTGATTCCGTAAGGCCAATAGTTCTTCCCCATCAGGGAGCGGGTTTCTTCGATGTCCTTAGCCAGCCATGGCATGGAGATGTTAGCCCATCCCATAGTCGTCAACTCACGGATGGCGGTAGCCTTGGCCTGTGCGTAAGCCTTGAATAGGGCCGACGATAGCCATGGATGCGTGTCGATCAGTTTCTTTCGAATTGCTACGGCGTGCATGATCGGAAAGATTCCTGTCTTTTGGTAATACGATTGTTCCGTTGTGCGGAAATCCTGGAAGAGACGCGCCACCTTGGGATGTCCCTCAACATAGCATTTCGGTTCCATAGCGTGAAACAAAGCGTCTACGTCACCATCCGCCAGCATGTCGGATTCGTTTTTGCCCGCCGGTCCTTGCTCCACTTTCAGATTACTTGGCATGACGTTTTCAAACTTTGAAGGTCCGCCGGTGTCCTCGACCGAAGAGTCCATCGAGGATACATACCACTCGACATCGGTAGGCTTAACGCCGTATTCGTCTTCTAGGGTTCCCCGAATCCAGGTCAACGAAGTCGACGAATAACCAGGCGTCGCGACCTTCTTGCCACGAAGGTCTTCAGGTCGGACTATCCCTCGGTCGGTTCGGATGAATATGCTCTTATGGCGGAAGACACGGAGCGGGAAGATCGGAAGGAGTGTATAGTCCCGGAAGTCATCATTAGCGTAAGCTAGAATATAGGGATGCAGTCCGACCTCGGTTACGTCACGTGTCCCTGGCCCCGAGAAGATGTGGGTATTCAAGTTTCCTATGTTGTCTTTAGTGAAGTTCAGGTTGCAGTCATCAACCTTCACACGACCGTCCGCCAGCGCCGCCACGCGGTCGTATTGATAACCGGCTACGCTGAGCGTTAGCTTATTCCCCTGTGATGATTCGACCTCTCCCTCCTTGGAGGATCGATCTTGAGCATAGCTAAGCCCGGCAATCCCGATAGGCGCAGCAAGTATCGCACCTATAGCAGTTCTTCTTGTGATCTTCATATTCGCCTCCGTATAATGATTAGGTGACATGTCGGCGGTACGCCGTACTGTCCACCTGTGTTGTGTACGCCCGGCATGGGCTTGAACTTATGGGGTGTAAGTCCCCTATGCTGAAATACGCATATCAACCGGCATCTTGCCAAGACGGAGAATCTTACCAATACCACCGCCAATAGGGATTGTCCTATCGGCATCTGAAGGCGGAGATTTTAGAATCTCCGCCTCTTTTCAATGTTTTCTATTGACTGGAACCCCAGTTTTCCATGCTGGGATCATAAGGAAGCTCATAATCAAGGAACTCTTTTGGATCAAATGGCAGATCTTTCGGATTAAAACGGAATTCTCCAGCCTTTATAACTTCAGGGCGTGGATTTTCCAGACCTTTTAGAGGCATTCCTCTTGCATGTTTTTCATTGGGATATTTTCTTGTAAATAATTCATGACGAGCTCTCATTATGTCAAACATGGTTTTAGTAGTGAAACCAGGAAGCATTTTAGGCGTAACTTCACGCGGGTCGTTGTAAAGGTCATAGAATGAAGCGCCACTGAGACCCGGCAATTCCCCAACCCAATGACGCTTAAAACGACCTTTTACCTGGGCCGCCAAGATATTACCAGTGTAAATATATACATAGTCACGACGGCTATTTGTATCTCCATTCAACAGCAGCGAAGTCTGGTCGATGCCATCAATGATGCGATCAGTCGGAATGTATTTGGTGGCTCCGCCAAGATGGGCAAAGGTCGTAAACAGGTCGGTTACATGAATAATATCTTCAACGATTTGGTTTGGTGCAATGACACCAGGCCACCGGACAAGGAATGGAACCCTAACAGCACCTTCAGTAAAATCACCTTTACCACCAGTGTGAAGTGTTTCAACCATCCCATCCGGACCATGATGAGTCATGGGACCATTGTCTGCCATAAGAACGACAAGTGTGTTTTCTTCTACACCTGCATCTTTCAGAGTTTTTAATAATGTAGGCAGCCAATTGTCGAATTCTACAAGAAATTCTTGCAGCATACCTGCAGCCACGGTCAATTTCTTCTCCCCTGGCTTAGTGCCGAGGAATGAAGCAGCAATAGGTTGATAGCTGACAAAGAAAGGTTTGTCTGCTTTTACGCTTTTTTTAATGAAATCGATAGTCCGTTTTTGAAGCTCTGCTTCCAGCGCATAATAATCATCCTCATTAGGCGGTGTACCCCATTCACGAACAGGCCCTCCTTTTGTCCCTTCCAAGGCCCAAACATACCCTCTGGGTCTCCAACCCGAATCCATATCATGGGGATCATTCGGATATAATTCTGGCATGACAGAAGTTGGGTACATTGGACCAAGCTCACCACGAACTACATACAAACTTGGGACCTGATTGTAAGGACACCAGAGTGATTCATCATAGCCCATATTGGTCATGTAGCTTTCTTCTATGTCTCCTAAGTGGCCTTTACCGTAGAATGCAGTTGCGTAACCAGCCTGGCTCAGTACTTCGCCAATTGTGGTTTCTTTTTCACTCATTCCGCCATATTCATAAGGAAAACTTACCGTATACATACCACTCCGTACGGCGTGTCGTCCTGTCTGGAAAGCAGCTCTTGAGGGTGTACACGACGGTTCTGTGTACATACGAGAGTAGTATTGTCCTTCTTCTGCAAATGTATTCATATTAGGAGTTTTAAACCCGCGGTTTGCCTGGTTTTGGGGAACTCCTATTTCTCCAACTGCAGTGTCGTCCCACATAATATGGACTATATTTGGTGGCTTGCCGTGCTTTTTACGCAAAGCTTCTAGTTTGGCATTCAGGTCTTTATCCTGTTTTTCCCATTTCTCGCCATGCTGAGCCTTGAGTATATAGTACTCAGCATCGTGAATGATTTCTCCCGTTTTTGCCAATGCATTTCCGACAAGCAAAAATGCTATACCGGCAATAAAAGTGAATAAAAATAATCCATGTTTCCTCATTCTAATCTCCTTTGTTATATTTTATTTGCGAAACACGCTTAAAATTAAAATTTCTTGAATTAGTCAGTGGCCTTCGGCTCTGCTGGAGGTCACTGACTGATCTTTGTATTTACACCTTGCTTCTGAACTTTTATTCTGTAATCTATAAAACTGCATAATAATGGTATAAGGTGTGATGATGGACGTTGGAAGTTGGGTATATCTTTTCCAAGTACACCCTCTCAAACACCTGCCAAATCTGTTTGATTATAGACAAAAGACTCACTTCCTTTATTTCTTTTTTTCTTCATGTCGATATACTAATCTTCATTTACATAAAACTTATCCCGTAATCTTGCCAATGCCTCCAATATACCGATGCTTAGAACGTTTGCTAAAACACCAGATCGCAGTGTCATTTGTTCAAAAAAAGGGATATCACAAAAATTTTCGGACTTCAAAAACCTGTCGTACGTTCTGCCCCTGTTCCCGACGTGTCCTTTTTGTCGGGAACAGGGGCAGATTACGTGGATGTCTGCTGAACTTTCAGTTCTACTCGAGCAGTTTTCGTGCGTCGGTGTATGACTTCACTAGCGCCTTGGTTTCCGGTCGCAGATTCTCTATGCCCTCGTACGGAACTGCTCTGGTCTCAGGCCGATCCGGATACTTATTCCTGAAGGCCATGTGTCGTTCCTTCATGTCACCAAAGTACGCCACGGTCCACATTCCCTCGTACTTCAGTGGATAGTGCTCTCTCGGGTCGCGATAGAGGTCGTACACCGGTAGCTTGAACGCCGCAGCCCCCGGAGGCGGCCAATGGACCTTGAACTGCTGCTTGATCGATGCTGCCAGATTAGGCCCTTCGTAGACGTGAAGGTAGTCGCGCCGTCCATATGACTCGCCCTGCAACCAGAGCGTCGTCTGGTCGATCCCATCGATGATGCGATCCCTGGGGATGAACTCGGTGGCTCCGGCGATCCGGGCAAACGTCGTGTAGACGTCTGTAACGTGAATCATGTCACCGGCCGTAGTGTCGGCCTGAATCACCCCCGGCCAACGAATGAAAGCGGGAACGCGGATACCGCCTTCGAGCGCATCGGCCTTGAAGCCCCGGTAGATCATGTCGGAAAACCCGGAGCGCGGCATCGCCTGCTTCATAGCCCCGTTGTCCCCCATGGCGACGACAATCGTATTATCCGCGATGCCCAGACGATCGATCTCATCAAGGAGCTCCCCGATCCAAGTGTCGAGTTCTTTCATGCTCTCTACCCACGTGCCGCCGTTGGCAGTGATGAACTTCCTGCCCACGCGGCCAAAGTCGACTGGATTCTGGGGCCAGTAGTTGAGGAAGAAAGGCGCATCGTCCGCGGCCAGCCTCTGTAGTTGTTCGATGACTTGCTGCTGGTAGCGTACGTTTAGCTTCCGATAGTAGGAATATCCTAGTTCTTCACCGGCCTTGATGCCCCATTCACGAGCCTTGCCGCCCTTCACCGCTTCGACACCGAGTACCCAGCCGCTCGGACGGAAGTTTCGATCCAGCGCGAACCGCGGGTCTGCAGACTCCTGTGTAACCTGGACTGCATTGCCCTCCATCTGTGCCTCCCGGTGCATCAGGTTGAAGGTGGCCTGGTTGTGCAGGGGAAAATTTGCCACGTCGAAGCCCTGATTGTGCGGGTAGGCCTGCTCGATGTCCCCTTGATGCCACTTGCCGATATGCGCGGTGTTATATCCCACCTTCGACAGGATTTCGGCAATCGTGACTTCATCGCCATTCAGACCGGCGCCTTCGGGCGGTACCACCTTAGGCTCAAGCATGTGGCTTCGGACTGGAAGGCGGCCAGTCAAAAAGGCGGTGCGTGTCGGCGTGCAGGATGGCTCAGTATACATACGAGTAAACGACGCTCCCTCTTTCGCCAGCTTATTCAAGCTCGGCGTCGAGTATCCACGAACATCGTTGAGCTCCGGAATGCCGAAGTCGCCAAATCCAACGTCGTCGATGAGGATGTAGACAATATTAGGTGGCTTGCCGCCGTTTTTGCTCCGCAGTTCGGCCAACTTCGCATCAATCTGCTTATCCTCAGCAGCCCATTTCTCACCATGCTGAGCCTCAAGAATATAATGTTCGGCATCGTGGATGATCTCGCCCGAGCTTCCAGCCAGAGAATTCCCAGCCAGTGCCAAGACCAAAGCCGGGATTATTGTCAACTTGAATAAATACTTCATGTTTGCCCTCCCTTTGCAGTTAATTGAATATGACATCATTTTATACGTCTTGCTCGATTCACGGCGAGATATCCCTCTACCGGGGAACCATCGTTGATGGTGAGTTCGTAATCGACTGCCAGCATCTTTATAGCGCCCAGCAGCGCGCTGAAATGATCGCTTCGGAAATAATCGTCCAGCAGATTCATTTGCTGCCAATGCAATTTCATTTCGATCGGGTTATCGGAATCAGGTTCATGCGAAATGCTGCAATGCCGGCAGCCCGATTCTTTTCTGGTTTGCTCGCTAATCATCCGGCAGGCATTGACTAATTCTCCTATGTTATTGCCGCGCGGTAATATTATTATTCTAACCATTTCCATACGGACGCATCCCCTTGCAGGTTTTACACAAAGATTGTCAGCTATTACTACACAAATACAATGCCAATGCGGGCTGTTTGTTTTTAAATTTCTTAACTATCTGATTAAATATATTAAATAAGTAATTGTAGACTAAGAAGTGCAGGCAGGGGGATGCTGGATGCGGTTAAATATGACCGAAACAGTCAAGTATGACAGTCAAATATGACAGATTGGGCGTGTTTTTCAGGAAGGGCGACGGATGCCGTGCTTGCGCATCCTGCCACGCAGGGTGCTTGGATTTAGCCCGAGAAGGTCAGCCGCGCCACCTTTCCCGGTAACGTTCCAGTGGGTTTTACGAAGCGCTTGCAAAATATATTCTTTTTCCATTTCGGTCAGGCTTTTCAATGGCGCTGTTTGGGTGATTTCCTCTTGTTTCCGGGATGCCTTTAATGGTGCAGCCAATCTCAAGACGGGGCCTTGGGTAACAACGATCGCCCTTTCAATGATGTTCTCCAGCTCTCTGACATTTCCCGGCCACTTATAAGCGTTTAATTCATCCATGACCTCTCTGGGCACGGTTTTGATTTCCTTACCGTGCTTGCGCTGGATTTTATTAATGACCCAGTAAACCAGCAGGGGAATATCTCCGCCGCGGTCCCTGAGAGGCGGTATTGACAGAGGAAATACGTTCAAACGATACCAGAGGTCCTCTCTGAAGCGGCCGTTCTTGACATCCTTCTTAAGATTCCGGTTGGTGGCTGCAATCACGCGAACATCTGCATGCCTCACCTTTGAACTGCCCAATCTTTCATATTCGCCATCTTGCAGGACCCTGAGCAGCTTCTGCTGCAATTCGAGGGGCAGTTCGCCGATCTCATCCAGAAAGATAGTGGCGCTGTCAGCAAGCTCAAACCGTCCAATCCTGCCCTTATTTGCGCCGGTGAATGCGCCCCTTTCATGTCCAAAAAGTTCTGACTCGATAAGATTGCCGGGCATGGCCGCGCAATCCACTTTGATCAGCGGATGGTCCCTTCTCTTGCTGTGGTGATGGATGGCCCGGGCGACCAGTTCTTTTCCGGTGCCTGACTCTCCGGATATCAAAACAGAGGTGTCGGTGGGTGCAATCTTTTCAAGGCTGTATAAAACGTAAGTCATGGCCTCACTTTCACCGATAAGATTACTATAATCATGGATCAACTTTATTTCTTCGCCCAGATAAGTACATTGGTCTTCCAGCTTATCCTTTAATTGTTCAATTTCCCGATAAGCACGCCGCAATTCGATTTCCGTTTTATTGCGACTTTCTATCTCGTTCATTAAGTTTTGGTTTGTTTCAAACAGTTCACCGGTTCGCTCCCTGACTTGAACTTCAAGATCATCCCGCATTTGATACAGCTTTTCTTCAGCTTCTTTCCGTCTGGTAATATCCAGGCAGACACCATCCCAGATGAGCGTGCCATCCTCCAAACGACTCGGCTTGGAATGCCATTGGACCCAGCGGATTTGACCGTCCGGAAGATGCATAGGGGCATCAAAGTTGAACTGGTCAAGACTTTGCACCGATTCTTGCTCCAATCGCGCGACACGTTCTAAGTCCTCAGGCAAAAACATATTGTATAGTACGGTTGCATCTTTTTTGAATACGTCTGCTTTTACCTGAAACAAATGTTCGAAGCTCTCACTCACGTATGTGCAATAACGTCTTCCTTCAAGGGTGTGCACAAGTTGATAAATACCCCCTTCCGGCAAGTTGGCGCCTATTTTTCGAAATCTTTCTTCACTGTCCTTCAGCAATTTATCAGATACAAGCCGCTGAAAAGCTACTGCCAGCTGCTTGGCTATCCTCTCAAGAAACTCTACAGCTTGTTTAGAAATTACATTTTCGCGGGGATCAGCCAGATGAATCAGTCCCAGGATACGATTTTGCAGTCGCATTGGAATAAGGGCTACCGACTCGAAACCGAATTGGTTGCAGACATTACGGATTTGCCCGGGTTCAATTTCGCTGTCTGAAGATAGTAATCTTGAAGTACTCTGGGTTAGAAACGAGCCGCCCTTAGTGAAAAGATGAGAATCTATATCTATTGCGCCATTGATGACACTGATACACATGCAACGGTCGCAGTCAACTGAAAGCATGTTTTCATGCTCGTAAAACTGCTGGCTGAATCCGACGTATGCCTGGTACGGTATTTGGCCGTTTTCATCCAGAATT
>JASJGT010000038.1:0-7503 GCA_033791405.1 Desulfuromusa sp. | reverse complement strand
TGTGCTGGCCAGCCTTGTTGAAATTTTCCAGTTCCAACCCTTTTAGATCAGGGTTGTGAATCAACATGTTTTCAGCAATAACCAGCTCACCAATCAGATTGATCAAGCTGTCCAGCTTCCCCAGTTCAACTCGGATATCCTGCCGTTTTGCCGGAGTTTTAGTTCTGGCAACCGGTTTGGTTTCAGCCTTGGTTTGCTTGATCTTGTCCTGCTGTTTTTTCAGAGCAGAAGTGACCTGTTCGGTCGATGCTGTTCCCTGTTGTACCAGTATCTCACCAACTGGTTTTTTCTGGGTTTCCACGGCATGGGAAATGGCTTCTTCCTGAACACCTTCTTCAACCAGAAAATCACCCAGCAAGGGGGCAATGAGTGTTTGTAGATCGGCCACATACTCTTCCAGGTTTTCAACTGTGTCATCCCCGCCGTCAGAAATGTTGTTGACCGTTTTTTGGAGAACATCAAGGGAGGCTAAAAGCTGATTAGCTGGGTTATCGACAGCCAGTTTTGACCCAGATTTGACCCGATCAAGAATATTTTCCATCTGATGGCTGAGTTTTTCAATTTGTGAATAACCAAAGAAACCGCAATTTCCTTTAAAACTATGGATATTACGGAAAATTTCGCCAATAGAGTCACTGTTTTCTGGATTTTCACCCCAAGCCAGCAAGCCATGTTCAGTACTTTGCAGCAGTTCATTTCCTTCTTGAACAAAGCTCAGACGCATTTCATCAGTAATTTCTATAGTCGGAAAATTGTTCGGATCTGCTTCAGGCTCACTTTTTTCAACTGGTTGATTAATTTCTGGAGCAGAATCTGTTTGAGGTTCGTCACCCTCTTTAGCTACCTCAATGGCTTGATGGAGCTGTTCAGATATCTCATCGGCTGGGGCGACCATCGCATCATCGTTATAGTCGCTTTCAACCATATCGAGAGCTTCTTTAGCAAAGTCACAAGCAGCACAGAGCAGGGTCACGTGATTTGGGACCAGTTTAATTTCCCCGTTACGGATCAGATCAAGGAGGTTTTCAGCAGCATGGGCGACCCGCGTCATGTGGTCAAATTCTAAGAACCCAGCACTTCCCTTCATGGAATGGAACAGACGGAAGATGGCGTTTAATATCTCTGGGTCACTGTTTTGCCCCAGTTCAATAATTGCCGGCTCCAGCTGCTCAATCATGTCGCGGCTTTCAGTTGCAAATTCCTGAATAATTTCAATCTGGTCGTCGTCGAGAGGCATACTCATCGCGGATCCTCAAAAGGCTAATTTTATTGAAACATAATTAATTTCACGAATTATAATTAATTATACAAAACAAATTAATAAAAACAAAGAGAAAAGTGTCTGGATATAATTATAAATTTCGCCCCTACGGTGTGGCAGATTGTATAAAATCGTAGGAGCGAAATTTATGTGCCAAAATTGATAAGCTTTTATCGTTATTGTAGATATTTCCCGTAGCCATCACGATCCTGCTTCTCAATATGGCTTATCAGCCAATCCGTTAGAAAATTGTAGATATCGACTGGAGGTAGACGCTCCCCAGCTTTTAGCTTTTCAGCATAAATTCCAACTTTTTCGACAAAGCTTTTATGAATCTGTTGATGGGCAGCAAGATCCGGGTAGTTATTTTTCTGCATTAGATCTTCTTCTGATCGGAAGTGAGTGACAGTGTAGTTGACCAGCTCATCAACGATTTCTCCGACGATCATTCGATCTCCGCCATCCTTCATACATTGAAAAAGATTATTGATCAGATCAACCAACCGTCGGTGTTGTTGGTCCATCAATGTGACGCCAGTGTTATATGTGTCCTTCCACTGAAACATCTGTCCACTATTGTTTTGCTGTGCAGGTGGCTCAGATATGTTTCCCCATCCCGCTGCATTATTCTGCGCTGGTAAGGAAAGCTGTACTGCCGGAGCTGGGGAATAACTTTGATGATATGATCCTTTAAGCTTGAAGCGGCTGAGCTGATGTTTCAATTCAGCAGCCTGACTGGATAACTCTTCACTGGTTGCGGCACTCTCTTCAGCACTGGCGGTGTTTTGCTGGATCACTTGGTCGATCTGCTGCATGCCGATATTGACCTGAGAAATACCCTGAGCCTGTTCATTACTGGAAGTGGCAATTTCTTCGATCAGGTCAGAGACTTTGCTGATTGAACCGACAATTTCTTCCAAGGCCCCAGCGGTACGTTCAGCAATCTGGGTGCCGTTATTTGCTTTTTGTATTGACCCTTCAATCAGTTCAGCTGTTTCTGAGGCAGCTTTGGCACTCCTGGCGGCCAAATTGCGGACTTCTTCCGCAACAACAGCAAATCCTTTACCGTGCTGACCGGCACGGGCAGCTTCAACCGCTGCATTGAGGGCTAACAGGTTGGTTTGAAAAGCAATTTCATCAATAACTTTTATGATTTTGCCAATATCCTTACCTGCGGAATTTATTTCCCCCATGGCATTGATCATTTCTGCCATCCGTTCACTTCCTGTATTGGCAGATGCACTGGCACTGGTTGATAATTGGTTTGCTTGTTGAGCGTTTTCTGTGCTGGTGTTGGTCTGACGACCGATTTCGTTCATTGAGCTGCTGATTTCTTCAACTGATGCCGCCGACTGTGCCGCGCCATCTGAGAGACTCTGTGCTGATTCACTCACCTGTGAACTGCCAGAATCAATCTGATAGCTGGCAGTTTGAATCTGCTGCATAATCTGGTTGAGGTCTTCTCCCAGTTTTTTCAAACTTCCGCGGACTTGATCGTGTTCGTCGCGCGGCTGGATTTCAAAGGTCAGGTCGCCGTTGGCTAACTTTTGTAGGGAAGAAACCACCTCATTTTCCAGCGAATCAGCAAATCTATCCATTGTCTCAGCCAATTGTCCAATTTCATCCGTGCGCTGCATCTGCAGGCGGGTGCCGAGACGGCCATTTTCAAGATCTTCTATCATTTTGACGGTTTTTTTCATGGGCACTGTCATGGAGCGGGTGATGAAAAAAGCGAAAATGGAACCAATCAACAGTGCGCAAATGCCGAGGATCGTTATTCCCGTCCGGGTGCTATTGGCGGTGGTGATCATTTCTTCGTCGCTCATAATATTCTGTTTGGAAATTTCTGATATTTTTCCAAGCAGGGCGCCAACCTTTTTCAGATGGACACTTGTTTCATTCCTGTAGATGTTTTTGGCCTCAGGGTTAAGCGGACTGAATGGGCTATAGACTTCTTTGATCTTTCGTCCCGAGGCATGCAGAAGTCGGTGAGGTTCTTCAAGGGCTTGTAGTTCCGTTTTGATTTCTGGTAACAATGCTTCAGCATGCTGACGACCCTTGCCGTAGTACCAGGTCCCGAGAGCGCAGGTTTTGTGATCGAGCTTGACCTTCAGTTCAGTGATTTCAGGATCCTCAATAAAATCACGAACTTTATGCGCCCACTTTAGGTGCTTGTTTTCCAGATGAATCATTTCACTACGCATCTTATTGCCGCCGGAAACTTCAATACCGTTGTCTACGGTTTTTGTGAGGCCAAAGATGCCCCAGAGGAGGATGGCAAGTAACAGAATGAGGATCGTTCCGGAAAGGAAAACCATTTTGGTTCCAATTTTTAGATTGTTGAACATTTTGCGATCTCCGTATCGTGATTCATTATAATATTAAGAGCTTACCAATACTTAACATGATAATTATTTAATGTCAATATATTCATTTATTTATATTAAGCCATTGACAATAAAAAAGCGGAGGACAATTGTTGTCCTCCGCTTCAACTAATCGTTGTTTTTAGTGAATGTTTTTACCACCCACTCTTGTTCTCTGGAAGTTGTAGCGTTGGAGAAGGTGGTGCGCTAAATTCTGGTGACCCTTTTAGCTTAAAGCGTCCCAATTGATTTCTTAATTCAGCCGCCTGGCTCGACAACTGTTCACTGGTTGCTGCACTCTCCTCTGCAGTGGCGGTATTCTGTTGGATCACCTGGTCGATCTGTTGCATGCCGATGTTGACTTGAGCAATCCCCTGAGCTTGCTCTTTGCTTGAGGCTGCAATCTCACCAATCAGATCAGTCACTTTGCCAATTGATCCGACGATTTCATCCAGTGCTTTGGAGGTGCGTTCGGCAATTTCAGTGCCGTTGCTGGTTTTTTCAACCGATCCTTCAATCAGCTCAGCCGTTTCTGAGGCAGCCTTGGCACTGCGAGCCGCAAGATTGCGGACCTCCTCAGCGACGACAGCAAATCCTTTGCCGTGCTGCCCGGCTCGTGCCGCTTCAACAGCAGCATTGAGGGCGAGCAGGTTGGTCTGAAACGCAATTTCATCGATAACCTTGATAATTTTACTGATATTCTGGCCAGCTTCATTAATTTCGCCCATGGCACCAATCATCTCTGTCATCCGCCCACTCCCAGCATTAGCCGCTTCGCGTGCTGACGCTGATAATTGGTTGGCCTGCTGGGCATTTTCAGCGCTGATGTTGGTCTGACTGCCAATTTCGTTCATCGAACTGCTGATTTGTTCAACTGATGCAGCCGACTGTGCTGCCCCATCCGATAGCATTTGGGACGACTCACTGACCTGAGAACTGCCGCTATCAATTTGTTCCCCTGCGATCTGTAGTCCAGAAACCATTTGGGTTAAATCTTCACCGAGTTTTTTGATCGCATGGCGCAAGGTATCGTTATCGTCGTACGGAGTCACATCGAAAGTCAGATCACCATTGGCAAGTTGCTGCAGTGGAGCAACAACATCAGATTGTAAACTTTCTGCCAAGGCATCAAGGGTGCGAGCTGTGTCTCCCAACTCGTCATGTTGAGTCAGCTTAAGACGATTATTCAGATGTCCTTTGCCGATGTCAGTTAGGAGAGTTTTGACTTTATCGATTGGCCGAACAATCATTTTTCGCAGCATGAAGAATAGCGCCAGCCAGGTAATAATAATGCTGATTAGTCCCATGCCAAGGCTGCTGACCATGCTTTTGCTGCTGGCAGTGGCCAGGGATTCTTTTTGTAAGATTTTTTCCTGATTGAATTTATCAAGACTGAAATCAACGTAAAGGACTCCGGCCAGACTACCGACTTCGACATCATCATGGCATTCCATACATTTTTCTTCATAGGTGTGAGAGTGGGCGATGAAAAATGTCTCAGGATTTTCCTTTTCAATGCTTATCTTTTCTTTTGATCCGGTGATACTAATCTGTGGTTGTTTTTGCTCGAGTTTGGCTTTTTTGCTGGAATAGGTGGTTATTCCTTGCGGATTGACAAGTCCAACCTCCAGGACTCCGGGAACCTCTCCCAAACCTGATATCAGCTCGTCAAATACTTCCATTTCACCCCGCTCCAGAGACCCTTTTGTCCCTATTTCTAGAGATTTAAAAATACTCTTGGCCTCTTTAAGAGCTGCGCCATGAATAGCTTCCAGTGAGTGCTCCTGCTGAGCACGTAGTAGGTTACGTGACTGGAGAGCAGTAACTGTAAAGCTGATGCCGAGAATAATCAGCAGGATTAAGATCAGGGCTCCACCGATTTTACTTTGGATGCTGTTCAGTTTCATGATGTCCTCTTGAAATGAGAAGGTAGACTAAAGATTGAACTTGGGAGGGATATTAGCAGACATGAAATGAAGTTGCAATAATTTAATTTAAATAATCTAATGTATAAATATGAATATTCAGTTTAATGGATAGAGCTGTGTTGTTTTTTCCGGGGATGGTTTTTCCTGCGCCGTTTCTTTGGGCGGTGAAGTTGTTTTTCTCCTGCTGCAGAATTATTAATAACTGTACTCCAATTTTCGGCAAGGGATTTCAGATCTGGTCGAACCTGAGACCAGAGGGTAAACAGTTCGAGTGCTTTAGGTGTTAGAGGATGTTGTAGAAAACGGGGTTCGGCTCGGAAACCACGTCCGCGAGCGAGACGAAAACAGCCAATTAAAAGTTCGCGAGCTTGATGGCGGATACCACTGGCAATGCTGAAATAACGACAATGGGGAATAATGATTTCGTTTGCCAGATGCAGAGCTGCAGTAATGTTAGTATTTTGTGCTGCCGGAAAACTGTCCATAAACAGTCGCAGGTAGAGAGCTGCGATGGCAAAGCTCTCTTCAATGGGAATTCCTGCTGCCGTTCTTTGGTCGAGTTTTGCCAGCAGGGCAATACTTTCATCTGTTCCCGGATAACCTGCCAGCAGGTGTGGTAGCATGCCCAGTTCACGACAGTGTTTAATAACTGGCCCAGAGATTTTATGGCGGAATAATTCTATGATCTCCTCTCGGACCCGCGCAGGTGCAGCTGTTGCCAGAAGCTCTTTGTGTTTCTCAATAGCCTTGAACGTATTTTCTTCAAGTGTGAATCCGAGACGGACAGAAAATTCAATTGCACGCAGCATACGGACTGGATCTTCGACAAAACGAATCTGCGGATCACCGATAACTCTCAGTCGTTTTTCTTCAAGATCCTGGAGCCCTCCCTGATAATCAATCACCGAACAATCAGCAATATTATAAAACAGAGCGTTTATGGTGAAATCGCGCCGGGCAGCGTCTTCGCCCGGAGAACCAAAAACATTCTGAACAAAATGAAAATGGTCATCCGCTTCATCAGGAAGTTCATTCTCTTCAGGTTGACGTCGAAAAGTGGCAACTTCAATCAGTTTATTGCCGGAAAAACGAATATGTGCCAGGCGAAAGCGTCGACCCACCAGAAAACAATTACGGAATAATTTACGCACCTGGCTCGGAGTTGCATCGGTGCCGATATCAAAATCTTTTGGCTTGCGACCAAGTAGCAGATCGCGAACACTTCCCCCCACCAGATAGGCTTTGAACTCGTGCCTATGCAGACGGTAAAGGACTTTGAGGCTGTCTGTATCGATTTGATCTCTAGAAATACAATGTTGACTGCGGGGGAGGATGATTGGCTCGTTTTGGTTCATGGTCCCTCGACAGAACAGGGTTAAAATCAGCTGGACTATAACAGGTTATGTGTAGGCAATGAAGGGATTTTCCTGTATTCTCACTTGTTTATCAGGAGGATTGAGAGCTGATGCAAAATCTTTACAATTTACTTGTTATTCTGGGAGTAACGGCGGGTGGAAAGACTGGTCTGGCGGTGAAAGTTGCGACCCAGTTTAACGGTGAAATTATTTCTGCAGATTCGCGTCAGGTCTATCGGGGGATGGATCTGGGGACAGGGAAAGATCTGCAGGAATATGGGGATGTCCCTTACCATTTGATCGATATTGCTGAACCGGGCAGTGAATACAATGTTTTTCAGTTTCAGCGTGATTGCTTTGACAGTATCGAAACCATCTGGCAGCGGCAGAAATTACCGATTATTTGTGGTGGGACCGGTATGTATCTCGATGCGGTGCTTAGTGAATATCGCTTGATTTCCGTTCCTCCTAATCAGCAATTAAGGGATGAACTGGAACTTTTCAGCGATAATGCGCTGCAGCAGAAGTTGCTGCAACTAAAACCGGATCAGCATAACCGCACCGATCTGGAACAGCGTGAGCGACTGATTCGG